>JAGWQH010000064.1 GCA_028870115.1 Candidatus Methylomirabilota bacterium | reverse complement strand
TACTGTCGGCTGCTTACCGGGCTTGGCTATACTCTTCAGCCCGAGATAGGCGACAATATTGAGTTGTGTTCGGAAGTGGTAGGGCGATGAGCACCCCCTCGATTCATTTCCTCCTCGCTTATCCCCCCCCTTATGAAAGGGGGGGGTTGGAGGGATTTGAGACGACGAGGTCGGCCAGGCAATTGGCTCTGCGGGTGAGGAGTCTGGAGTAAGGGGGTACGAGGGGTACTGGTGAACTTAATCCTCACTCGGGAAGTCTTATAGAAATTTAAGCTGTGAGACGATTTCTTGCAATACCTGTTCTATTGAGGGTTGTTCGATTGCAAGGATTTCAGCGGGGACATGCTTATGGTGCGGGAACGTCGGAAGGTGTCTTGCCGCTGGGTCATTAGCGTTGTCATAGTGGAAGATAAGGTGATCACCTATTCGGTAGTGGTAGCCATATTTGATCACGTGGAGCGTCGGTTGGCTGCTGAGGAACTCTTTGAAGTCAAGTTGTGAGCCATCAATAAAGCGGACGCAACCCGTGGTCAAGCCGGCTGAAGGAGGCCGTTCTTCGTAAGAGAGGGAGGTACCCGTGACAAAAGGCGTTGCCGCCAGGAGAGCCTGGAGTGTAGCCAGGTAGTCTTTTATGGACATAGCGTGAGGCGGTCCAGGCTCTCCAGTTGCTCCTGTAAGTGACGGCGTAGTTCCAGCTCTCCCTCCAGCTCCAGGAGGTCCATATCCTGTTCCTCCGGATGGGGGATTTCTCCAGCCAGGAGGAGGTCGGAATTCACGTGGAGATGAGTGGCCAACTGCTGAATCCTCTCCTCGGTTCGGGCGAGGCTCTGCGAGAGGAGGCGCCTCTGCCGCTCGATGGCATCCCGAAGGACGGGGAGTACCCGTTCTGGCTCAGTGGTGCTGATCTCGATTTTCGCCATCGCATCCTCCTTTCTCTGGTGACTGTACGGCTTTTTCTGCTGTGGAGTCAAGGCTTAATCATTGACCGTGGCGCATACACGCTCGCCCTGCCTGGCAAGTTTACGCGCTGCTTCAGTCTTACTGACACGTCGGCATTGAACCGATCGGGTTGATTCGTTATGGCCCTTCGGCCCATCCGTGCATCATGAAAATCCCCTCCAACCCCCCCTTTTGGCAAAGGGGGGCACGGGGGGATTTCAGTCGTGGGGGATTTTCAGAGTAAACATGAGCAAGCGATGGATGCTGAGGAACACGGTGGTCATGGAGGGCGCCGAGCATGCGGTCCTTCGAAGGGGTATCCAACTCCTGACAGAGAAGCGGCCGCTCATCTTCCTGTCTACCCACGGCCCGCAGTTGCATACCGAGTGCTGTCGGTTGCTTACCGGGCTTGGCTATACCCTTCGGCCCGAGATGGGCGACAATCTTGAATTGTGTTCGGAAGTGGTAGCGCGATGAGCACCCCCTCGATTCATTTCCTCCTCGCTTATCCCCCCCCTTTTTATTACTCGGAGCATAAAATAGCTTGCTCCCCCCTTTCGTAAAGGGGGGCAAGGGGGGATTTGAACGATCAGAAAATCCCCCTCAATCCCCCTTTTTAAAGGGGGAGGCCGTTTGAGATGTCGTGCAAGAGTGCAATCTAGTTAGTGCTCCCCGTAATAAAAGGGGGGTTGGAGGGATTTGAGACGACGAGGTCGGCCACGCAATTGGCTACGCAGGCAGATGCGGGCGGGGAATCGTTAGCCCGTGAATCACATGTGACCCAATAAAGATGTAGAGAGAGCGATATTGTGGCGCTTGGGTGAGAGATCGGGGATGGCAGGAGGAGGCGGTTGCGCCGGGTGAGGGAAGGCAAGGAAGGCTTGGGGACAACGGAGTGGGGAGTAAGAGGTGAGCGGGCTTGCGCTAAGAGAGGATGCATGGTAGCTTGTGTACAAGCTATGTACATAAAGGAGGTCTGTCCATGCAAAGAGCGGTGTTGAAGCACAAGCATCTCAGATTAGATCAGAGGAAGATCGACTTTGCCAAACGTTATTTCGGCGTTGCAACCGAGCAAGAGGCCATCGACAGGACGCTGTCATTACTCATGGAGGAACAACGCATCGTCACAGCGATGAGACCCTTGAAAGGAACCCTGAAAGCAGACCGGAGGCCATGGCCGTACCTGTAAGCGGAAAGGTGATTCTCGATACGAACATCTTTGTCGATTATCTGCGGGACGAACTCTACGCTGATTGGGTATTTGGCCGTGTCGGCGATATCATCCGCTTTCTTTCTTCAGTCGTCTTGATGGAGCTTCGCCTTGGCGCGAACACACCACGCCGCAACAGGGCTGTGGACCGGATAAAGGCGGCTTTCCCCGCTGGTCGACTCATCGCGCCGGCTCCGCAACTCTTTGACCATGCCGGCCAGTTGTTTCGAATTCTTTATGGGGATGGCTCCGGACTTCGCGATCGGCTGGGGGCAATCGACGACCTCTTGATCGCGTTGACCGCAAGACAGATCGGGGCAACGGTCATCACCAATAATGTGGGTGAGTTTCGACGCATTGCCGGCCGCTTGCCAGGATTGGCTATTGCTGCGCCGGATTCAGGATAAAAGGTGGGGTGGGAAACCGGGAAGTGGGGAGTGGGGCCAGGGCGGTGGCTGACAGCACCCCCTCGATTCATTTCCTCCTTGCTGTAGGTTCTTGGGACGCCGGTCAGCGGCGACCGTGAGCTGTCGACCGTGTCGGCCCATGACGGGAGCACCCAGCCGTGTCCTTCGAGAGCCTCAGGACGAACGGCTGGGAGGTTGAGTCGTGAGTGAGGCGAGGATGTTGGACACTATATCGAGGTCCCGATGCATTACCTGTCTGCGTGCCGCGCACAGGCAGGCCGATTGGCTACGCAATTGACTATGCGGGTGAGGAGTCGGGCGGATCGTGGAAACGCTTTCGGATCCGGATCAAGTTCACAGGTCCGCTCGATTCGCTGGCGCCAAGCTGTTCTCTTGGTGGTACAATGACCTGTGGGACGGCAAGCATGTGGTGGTTGTGATGGTAAGCAAGCCTGACCCGAGAGGAGAGGGTGATTGAATGCCGATTATGCACATTGAAATTCCCGAGGAAACCCTGATCAGCTTGAAGCAAGACCCCGAGTCTTTCTCTCGGGATCTCCGGCTGCTGGCCGCGGTGAAGTTATTCGAACTGGGTAAGTTGTCGTCCGGGCGAGCTGCCCAGTTAGCCGGGATGTCTCGCGTTGAGTTCCTTTCCGCCCTGGGGCGCTACCGGGTCTCCCCATTTACCCTGACCGCCGAGGAGCTTGCTGCGGACGTGGCGAATGCCTGAACGGCTCATCATTGCGAATACTTCGCCGCTCCTGTACCTGCATCTGGTTGGCCACCTCGGTTTGTTACAGCTTCTGTACGGAGCTATCGTGACACCTCCTGCTGTGCTGGCTGAGCTTGAGGCCGGTGCCATGGCAAAAGTGGGTGTTCCCGATATCCCAACGTTACCGTGGGTCGCGGTGAAGACCGTTCAATCGCGGGCACTCATTCCTGCTGTAGTAGATCTGGGTTCCGGAGAGGCGGAAGTCATCGCCTTGGGGCTAGAGCATCCGGGTAGCTTGCTGATCCTGGACGACCAATTAGCGCGCCGGATGGCAGCGCTCAACCGCCTCACGTACACCGGGACCGTGGGTGTGCTTATCAAAGCCAAACAGGCTGGACACCTCGAGGCTGTCCGACCGGTCCTCGAGAGCTTGCGTGCCTCCGGGCAGTGGCTGAGCGACGAACTCATAGCAATGGTGCTGGCTCAGGCTGGAGAATAGCGGTCAATCGGCGACAAGCGGCCGATCTTTTTCATGATCAGACGGTTGTCGAGGGTAAACATTTTTAGGCGAACTATGCACGGCATGGTGAGTCCCGCTTCGCCAAGCTCCTCGATGACAGTGTCCCCGGGCCACGGTCGGTGAGTGGTGGTTGTGATCATGGCGAGAACGGTCTGTCCGTTTTTGTTGAATGCCGTAGTGCTGAGTACTAATGCAGGTCGCCGTTTTCTGTCCGCTCTTTCAGTAAAAGGGAAGGGGACAATGACCACATCCCATCGTTCAGAGATCACGAAACGCCTCTTCGTCCTCGGGGGTGGCCCATTCGTCGAGGGTCTGGGAAAGCGTCGCATGGAATGCGGCGTCAAAGGGCTCAATCTGCTTTAAGGTCACGACGCCGTCGTAGATATCATAGGCAATCGTATCGCCGGGCTTCAGGCCAACGGTCTCACGAATTTCCCTCGGAATGGTTACCTGACCCTTGCTGGAAAGCTTGCTCGTAAGCATCGTAAAGCCTCCTTTACTCTTTACAGTAAAGATATAAGAAATAGTCCGTAATATCAAGCCGATATTGCTCGCAAGAGGCCATCGATAGACACGGCAGCAGCCATCGGGAATGGGGCCCGGAATCCACATCATTGACCGAGAGGACGCGTTCATCTGCGGATGCCGAGACAGATCTGTATCGTTGGCTCCAACCCCGCTTCTTGCTGGAATGCGGTACGGGCACTCCCGCTTTCCAGGCCCGAGTTCGTCCTCGTCGGTCCTGCGGCCGTAAAAGGGGTTGCTCGCTCGAGGTGGTGCGTACGGCACATGTTCTCAGACGAGTCCGACTACCACGCCACCGCCCTGCACCTCTGCGCCTTGCAGTCCTCGTTCGAGGAAGTGATTCTGGTGCCGGTTGACGTGGCCAGCGTCAAGAGTGTCGCGGTGGCGCACGGACCGCGCGTGCTCACGTTCCCAGTGCCCAGCCTCGACGCGGTGGCGCAACTTGATGACAAGTGGGCATTCTTCAACCTGTGCACGGCATTGGGAATCAAGACGCCGCGGACGAAGGTATTCGACGATAAATATGATCTGTCCAGAAACTGGCCGGGCGAGGAACTCAAATACCCGTTCGTGATCAAGCCCACCGACAAGGAGGGCAGCGCAGGCTTCCGGGTGATCACTTCTCGGGAGCATTATCAGGAAACCGTTCTAGGTCAGAACTACGCGTTCAAGCCGCTTGTCGCCCAAAGTTTTGTGCCGGGTCACGATATTGACATCAGCGTCTTCGGCATCGACGGCCGTATTCTCCACCACGCCGTGCAGACGTATATCGACGGTCGTCTGTGGTTCGTTCACAACTCGGAGTTCGTGCACCGTGCCGCCACGATAGCAGAGGCGTTACGCCTGTCGGGGATCGTGCACATTGATGCTCGCGTGGACTCGAGGACCGGAGAGCTGAATCTCATTGAAGCCAATCCAAGAGTCTGGGGCAGCATGAATGCCCTCACGTTGATGGGCCTGAACTTCATTCGCGCCGGGCTTGAGTGGATTCTGACCGGGACCACTTCGGCTGCTCGCACCGTCACAGATGAGAGCGTGTCGCTCGCTCAAGTGGCCCTGAAGGCCATGCGTGGCGGCACACTCAGCGATGACCAGCGTCTGTTCTTGCGGCATACACTGTTCGATCCTCCTCTGCTGCTCTCTCGTCTCATTCGGCGCCGCGTGTGAGCGCCAGAGCAATATCACCAAGAGTCAAAGATGGATATAGAACCAATACGCGCAAAGATTCGAGCTGGGAGGTATATTCTTTCGTTCACCCACACGGAGAAAATACGGTTAAGAAAAAAAGGTGACTGTTGAAATCTTGGCATTCGAAGAAAGCCGAGCGGTGTAGTCCGTTCAATAATCGCGATGCGAACGAGCGCCTCAGGACGAACGGCTTGGAGGTTGAGTCGTGAGTGAGGCGTAACGGGCGGCTGACGGAAGGCAGATAAAACAAGAGAAAAGGCTAAGTCCGTGAAAGCACAACAAGAAGTTTGCAGGACAGGCTCTGAGGGATTTATAATGAAATGTGTTTTGAAGAGGACTGTCAATGAGAACATTTATCTATCCGATTGAAGTCGAACAGGAAGAAGACGGTCGGTGGAGCGCTGTCGTGCCCTCTCTCCCCGGTTGCGCGACCTGGGGATATACGCAGCAGGAAGCCGTCAAGGCCTTGCAGGAAGCCATCGACGCCTACATCTTTACCCTGCGTGAAGCAGGCCGGCCTATCCCGCAACCTCCTCCCAATGGAGAAATTATCGAGATCCCCGCTCTTGCTGTCGTCGTATGAGTGAGGCGGGCGAGCTCGTCCACCTCCTCAGGAATCTTCCCGTCAGCGACCTCATCACCGCTCTTGAACGCGACGGCTTCACGCTCCGCCGATCTACCCGAACAGGCGGGCGGATTTACATGCATGAGGACGGCCGACTGACTTGTCGTTCATTACCATCACGGTAGTGACACCCTCACACGCAAGACACTCAAGAGCGTGCTTGAAGCGGTGGGATGGAACCTCGCTGACGCCAAACGCCTCGGTCTGATCTCGTAACAGCAACCTACAAATTACGAAGAAGATCGACGCGATCAAGCACCCTGTCGCATGTGCCATTTCGGACCCGGTGCAATCTCATCATGCCGCTCTGACCTCGCCCCCCTTTGTGAAAGGGGGGTTGGGGGGATTTGAGACGAGTAGGTCGGCCACGCTATCGAAGACCCGATGCATTACCTGTCTGCGTGCCGCGCACAGGCAGGCCGATTGGCCAGGCAATTGGCGCTGCGGGCGGGCACGGGCGGGGAAGAGCGATAGAGTTACGGGTAGTAATGAGCAGGAAGGTAGGAGCACCAGGGGGCGGCGTGAAAAACTGTGAGGCGGAAGGCTTACAAGCTCAGCGCCAACCTGAGAGCTTCCTCTATCTCTGCCATGCGAGCGGAAGGTACGGTTCCCGCAAGGTTTGGACGATGGGTCTTGAGGTCAAGGAAACGGATAGGATCCAACGAGCGAATTTGAAAACAGAGGAATACAGTATCCCTCTGAAGACCGGTTTCCTGAGCCGTCATGCGGACGTTTGTCGGGTAGTCACGAGGTATATTCTCCGCGTCGGTACCGACGACCACCGTGACCACCAGTGGCTGTCGATTGATCGCATCTGCTGAGACCACCAGGACGGGACGTCTTCCGGCTTGTTCCCGGCCGTGGGTGGGGCTGAGGTTCACAAAGTAGATCTGGCCGCGGCTAATCATCCTTCAGCCCGTCCCCTTCGGCAATCGTGAAGTCCCTGCCGATTGCAGCACATTCAGCCCGAATTGCGGGATCGGCTGCCATGCAGGCCATTGCGTCCTCGAACGTACGCGTCGTTTGTCGGATAACGAACTCTTGCAAGGCCACGGTCACGAGGCGGTTAAAGTTCTTGCGCAGATCTCGGGGCGCCATCGCGCTCGCTTCTTCGACGAGCCGGCGGGGGAGAGCCACACTCCGGCGGATGGTCTTTGGTGACGCCTTGGTCTTCATGTGATACCTCCTTTCGATTTTATGTAATACATTATGGGTGACTTGTCAATCACGAAAAGGTGCAATAATCGCGATGCGAGCGATAGCCTCAGGACGAACGGCTGGGAGGTTCACTCGTGAGTGAGGCGGGGCCGGCGTGGCATGGAGGCTCACAGCTCCGCAGAATCGCGGCTCATAATCTCGATGATATGGGTGGAGAAAGGGAATGGTAACCTATGTCGGCACTTCGGGATTGAAATCCCCCCTCGCCCCCCTTTGTGAAAGGGGGATTGGGGGGATTTGGGACGACGAGGTCGGCCACGCTGTCGAGGAACCGATACACTACCGGTGGCCTACCAAGTCGTCCTCAGGGGAGGGCAGAGGACGAACCTGTTGCCTCGTGGGTCAGAAGGCCAGGGGCTCTCCTGGGAGCTGCGAAGCATGAAGCCTTGAGCGATATCTCGGTTCTCAAGCGTGTATATGAGTCGAATTGAAAAGCTCATCCAACGGATAACGGCGAACCCTCGTAACGTGCGGTTTGCTGACGCGCGGCGTATACTCGAAGCCTACAATTGGGCTGTAGACAATACGGTTGGATCGCATTATACTTTTTTGAAAGAAGGGAAGCGATTGGTGTTGATAAGACCTCACGGTGGGCGTAATACCTTACACCCGAAAGATGTCAAGAAAGTGTTGGAGGTCATCGAGACAATATGAAACCAAAGGAACAATTTGAGTATCCGATTCATATCACGGTTGATGAGGACGGGTATTACGCTGAGGTTCCGGATCTTCCGGGCTGCTCAACGTCAGGGGAAACCTTTGAAGCAGTGATGAGTAATACGAGAGAAGCCATCGCCAGCTACCTCGGGAGTCTGCGTAAACACGGCGAACCAATCCCAACACCGTCCCGGAGACGGGTGACTGTCAAAGGCAGACTGATCTATACCTCGGTTCGTGTTGCCGCATAGATAGTGCTGTTCCGGTTTCCGAAGTCCCTTCCGGCCCAACACTCCACCAAAGGAGTGCGTGACTCTACACCAACTGATCGTCAGCGCGCTGCACCCTGGCTATTCAATCTCCGTTCTTGCCTATTGAAGCTTGCATGAGTAATGAAAAACGTACCGCACAACTATCCGTTCAGGGCGAGCCCTTCGATATGCCAACCCTCTCCAGAGGAAATTGTCTTCTGATGAAGACGTGGAAGGTCAGTGGTTTTATTCTGGTATTTGTCGCGGCTGGGCTCGTGGCCGGGCTTCGGGAACTAGAAGGCTGTAAGACAAAATGACCTGTCCCGCAGATGCCGCGACGCTTCGGAATTCCATTCAGCGTTGTGATACAATCCTTCTGTCTGTATATAGAAGACATCGTGGCTCCAAGTGCTGCGTCTGTACCTGGATGAAGAGTGTATGTCCCAGGGACGTGATAATGTTGAGGCCGCTGGCCAGGGTCTGCGGGCAGTGTGGTGAGGATGTGCGTGGGGTCGCTTCAGTCCTTGTGGGACCCGCCGGCCGCGTGGTGGCGTTCGAGCCTTTTCCCCGCAACCTGGCCTATCTGCGCAAGCATCTGGCTCTGAATCACGTGAGAAACACCGTGGTCATGGAGGGCGCCGTCTATGATGACGAGGGAGAAATACGGTTGCTTGCCGGGCTTGGCTATACCCTTCGGCCCGAAGTGGGTGACAACCTTGAGTTGTGTTCGGAAGTGGTGGGACGATAAGCAACCCCTCGATTCATTTCCTGGCGGTCTGGTGGTGGGGACAGGATGATCATCCTCGGGATTAACGCCTATCATGGGGATGCGTCGGCGGTGTTGCTTCGCGATGGCGCACTCGTCGCCGCCGTCGAGGAGGAGCGGTTCCGCCGCGTGAAGCACTGGGCGGGATTCCCGCGTGAGGCGATCCGCATCTGCCTCGAGATGGCGGGCATTACGTCGGAGCAGGTAGATCACGTTGCCGTATCCCGGGATCCTCGGGCGAACCTGCTCCGGAAAGCGATTTTCGCGGTGCGAAATCGACCGAGCCTTGGGCTGGTGACGGATCGACTAAAGAATGCCGGGCGGGTCCAGGATGTGGCGAGTGTTTTGAGTGAGGCGTTAGGAGTAAAGAGGGAGGAGATCACGGCAAAGGTGCGCCGGGTTGAGCATCACCCGGCGCACCTGGCGAGCACCTTCTTCGTATCGCCCTTTGAAGAGGCGGCAGTCTGCGCCATTGATGGGTTTGGTGATTTTGTGAGCACCTCCTCGGCCATCGGGCGAGGCCACACGCTCGGGGTCTTGGACCAGATCTACTTTCCTCACTCTCTCGGGCTCATATACCTGGCTATCACCCAGTTTCTGGGCTTTCCCAAGTATGGCGATGAGTTCAAGGTCATGGGGCTTGCGCCGTACGGGAGGCCTGACTGCGTCAGCGAACTCCGCCGGCTTATCCAACTGAAACCAGAAGGCCGCTTCGAGCTCGACCTCGGCTACTTCCGTCACTACTCTGAGGGGGTGACCATGACCTGGGACGATGGCGAGCCGACAATGGGGACCGTGTACACGCCGAAGCTCGAGCAGCTCCTGGGGCCGGCCCGCAAGCCCGAAGAGCCCCTCACGCCCCGGTACGAGGCGATTGCGGCGTCGCTTCAGGTGGTCTTCGAGGAGGCGGTGCTCCACGTCCTGAACGCTCTCTACGAGAAGACGAGGCTTTCGCGGCTCTGCCTCGCTGGAGGCTGCGCCATGAACAGCGTGATGAACGGGAAGATTCGGGAGTTGACGCCCTTCCAGGAGGTCTACATCCAGCCGGCGGCCGGAGATAACGGCACGGCGCTCGGCGCGGCGCTGTACGTTCAGCATCACGTACTCGGGCGGTCGCGCAGGTTTGTGATGGAACATGCGTATTGGGGGCCGGAATGTGAAGAAGAAAAGATACGTCACGTGTTGGAAGCGTATGGCAACGAGTTCAACAAGCAGAGGTGCCGGGTACGAAAGATTGGGGATGAGGAGCAGTTGTGCCGCGTAACGGCGGAGCGGATTGTCGAAGGGAAGGTCGTTGGCTGGTTCCAGGGGCGGATGGAATGGGGTCCCCGCGCCCTCGGCAACCGGAGCATTGTGGCCGACCCGCGTCGCTGCGATATGCGCGAGATCATCAACACGAAGATCAAATGTCGGGAGAAGTTCCGGCCGTTCGCGCCGTCGGTACTCGAAGAGGCGGTGCACGAATACTTCGTCGGGGCGGTCCCGGACCCCTTCATGATCCAGGTCTATCCGGTGCGTCCGGACAAGCGGGACATGATCCCGGCAGTGACCCACGTGGACGGTTCCGGGCGACTCCAGACCGTCAGCCGTGATGCGAATCCTCGCTACTGGCATCTTATTAAGGCGTTTGAGAAGCTGACAGGCGTGCCGGTTCTCCTCAACACCTCTTTCAACGAGAATGAGCCGATCGTCCATAAGCCCGAGGAAGCGCTGGACTGCTTTCTGCGGACGGATATGGATTTGGTGGTGATGGGGAGTTGGGTGGTGGAGAAGGAGACGTCGATCTGATGCCGCACCTGCTTGTCTTTAATCGCTCCTACTACCCGGACCTGGGAGCAACGGGTCAGCTCCTCACCGAGCTGTGCGAGGACCTTGTTGCCCACTACGGCTGGGAGGTGACTGTCGTGGCCGGCCCTCCGACCGTCAGTTTGAATGGCACGAACGGGTCCGACAACGGTACAGAGGGGGCAGGCTGGAGTCTGGTGCGACAAGAAGCTGTGCGCGGCGTCGCCGTCGTACGCGCTGCTGGGACCAGACTTCCCAAGGCGCGGTTCGCCGGGCGGGCGGCGAACTACGTGTCATACTTTGCCTCCGCGACGCTGGCCGGCGGATGGGCGCGCCGACCGGATGTCGTGATGAGTCTGACCGACCCGCCGATCCTTGGGCTGGCCGCCCTGGCGTGGGCCCGACGGTGGCGGGTCCCGTTCGTCTTTCTCTGTCAGGATATCTTCCCTGAGGTGGCGCGGCTGCTTGATGACTTTCGCAGCCCTACGATCGAGCGGGCGCTGGAGCGTGTGAACCGCCTCCTGGTTCACAGGGCCACGCGGGTAGTCGCGCTCGGTGAGACGATGAAGGAGCGGCTTGTGTCGCTGCGGCGGGCGGACCCGGCGAAGGTCGCCGTGATCCACAACTGGGGTGACCGTGCCGCGCTGGGCGGGGGAGCACGCGACAGCGCCTTTGCACGGGAACACGGGCTTATCGGCCGGTTCGTCGTGATGCATGCGGGTAACCTTGGCCTGAGTCAGGGACTCGAATCCTTGGTGGACGCGGCGGTACTGCTCGCGCCGGAGTGTCCGAAGCTCGAATTGATCTTTGTCGGAGATGGGGCGAAGCGGGTCGGGCTCGAAGCTCGGGCTCAGAGGGTTGGAGCCAGGAACATCCGCTTCCTGCCGTTCCTGCCCAGGGAACGAATGCGGGAGTCGTACGGCGCTGCGGATCTGTTCGTCATCTCGCTCAAACCTGGCCTCTCCGGCTTCATCGTCCCCTCGAAGCTTTACTCGATCCTCGCGGCTGGAAAGCCGTATGTGGCGGCGGTAGACGACGAGTCGGAGGTGGCAGCGATTACGCGACAACAGGGTTGCGGCCTGCTTGCGGCGCCAGACGATGCGGGTTCGCTGGCCGCTCGACTGCGGACGCTGTACGGCGACCGGGCGCTGCTGGAGCGCTTGGCGGCCAACGCTCGGAAGGCCTCTGAGGCTTTCGATCGGCCGGTTGCGGTGCGGGCCTATCACGAACTTCTCACTGGCCTCGTCAGCGGCCGGCAGTAAGATCGATTGGGAGAGCATAGCAGGCAAGTTGAGAATCGGGAAACAATTGGTTATAATAAATGGCCGGACGCGTATAATACGCGAGGCGGCAGTGGGGCCGGTGCGGTCTCCAAGGATATAGTGCGCGTATCAGGAAACGCTTTATGAAGGACAAGAGATCGAGGATTATCTCTCCTGCAGGCGTAGCATGTGAAGGACCGCTTCGACGGACCACACGGGCTCAAACTGACCGGTACCGGTGACATTGATAGGTTGCAAACCGGGCAAAGTCATTCGAGTAGCGCGGAGGAGGGCGCTGCCCGCGTCGACTAATAGCGGTATTTCGAAGAGAGGACCTCTCCCGAGGTTGGCTGCACTCAAAACTGTACTGAAAGAGTACGGAGTCGATCCCAATGCCTGAATCGGACGAGGTCGAGGTCATCGATTATCTGGATACTCTCTGGAAGTGGAAGCTTCTGATTCTTGTTGGCACACTTGTCGTCTCTTCCGCCGCCTTTGCGGTGAGCATGATAACCAGCAGAACCTTCGAAGCCAGAGTGCTCTTACTGATTACGGGGTCCAAAATCGCTCGTCTCGAAGGCGGCGAGGGGGCAGGCAAACCAGAGATATCCCCGGAAGCCTTTGAGGCGATGATCAAGAGTCAGGCTTTGGCGTTGCAGGCCATTCAGCAGTTTGGGATGGATAAGGAACCATTTGCCATGACTCCGACGAAATTCCTGAATAACATTATCTCAATAAAACCGCAACGCGGGACAAACCTCCTCATCCTCACAGCCATCCTTCCCGATCCAAAACTGGCAGCCGCCGTGGCAAATTTCGTAGCCCAAAAGGCGGTGGAATTAAATGCGCGTCTCAACCAGGCCGACACCGTTTCGACCAAAGAGTTTATCCAGCAGCAGCGTGATCAAGCCAGACTGGCGATGGAGACTGCGCAGGCGACTCTTACCGAGTTCCAAGAGAGCGCAAATCTTGAGACTCTCCGCGTTGAGCAAAGTTTTTTCTTGCAGGAGAAGCTCAAGCTGGCCCAGCAAGATTCGGATGACACCCACCAGTTAAAAGGCTTGGAATCTGCAGTGGCAGAGCTGGGGCGAGCGCTCACGAAACAGGAGCAACTTTTGTCCGTCAACAAATCGATCTTTAGCGATCCCTCGATGTTGGCGGCTGTCCAAGAGCGAGGCGCGATGGATTTAAAATCGCTCTCCTCTGTTCAGCTCAAGAGCCAGGAGATTAATAATCTCTATCAATCTCTCCAGTTGGACCTGATCAATCGCCAGACAATGTTAGCCTCGCTCAAGAGCCAACTCGATCATGTGGCGTCAAAGCTCAAAGAGAACGAGGCTAAGCTCATCTCGATCAACCGGAGGATCGCCAACACCGAGGCTCGATTGGAGGAATTAACCAGAAACTATTCGTTGGCAAAAGCCGCCTATGAGCTCTTTGCCAAGAAGTTTGACGAGGCCGCGATCTCAGTTGGTTCACGCGTTACCGAACTGAAGATTCTTGATCCGGCCGTTGCCTCCATAACTCCTCGCGGTCGAAATGTCATGCGGAACGTAGCACTTGCTGGTGCTGTCGCTTTGATGACATGTGTTATGCTGGTCTTCTTTCTGGAATATCTGCAGTCGGTTAAGCGAAGGCATGAAACGATCCCGGTCCATGGCTCCTCTTGATCACCTGTGTTAGACCAGCAACAGATCTAACAGGCCAATCGACATCATGCTGTGCAGGTGTATCTTTTCGGACCGGGTAGACTGATGACAGTTTCGACCGGCCACATCGCCGGATACCCGAGTGACGTGTACTCTATGACCGAGTTGTGTGAGCACTCATGAGTTACCCTTTTCCAGCGAGGCCAATCAAATGCTGAAGGTGGCCCTCATCACCGGCATCACGGGTCAGGACGGCTCGTATCTGGCTGAGCTTCTGCTCACCAAAGGCTACACGGTCCATGGGCTGGTCCGGCGGGCGAGTTCGTTTCACACGGATCGAATTGATCACCTTTACCAGGACCCGCATGACCCGAAGGCGACGCTCTTCCTCCATTACGGCGACCTTGCCGACTCAGGCCAGCTCACGAACCTCTTCTACGAGGTCAAGCCCGATGAGGTCTACCACCTGGGCGCCCAAAGTCACGTCCGAGTCAGCTTCGATATGCCCGACTACACCGGCGACGTCACGGGCCTCGGTACGGTGCGCCTCTTGGAGGCGATCCGCAGAAGCGGGGTGCGTTGCCGGCTCTACCAGGCTTCGAGCAGCGAGATGTTTGGTGATGCGCCGGCGCCGCAGAGCGAAGTCACCCCGTTTCAGCCGCGCAGCCCGTACGCGGCGGCCAAAGTCTACGCCCACTGGATGGTGCATAACTATCGGGAAGGCTACGGGCTCTTTGCCTGTAACGGGATTCTGTTCAATCACGAGTCGCCCAGGCGCGGCGAGACCTTTGTCACGCGCAAGATCACCCGTGCCGTGGCGGCGATCAAGGCCGGGCGCCAGCAGGCGCTCTATCTCGGCAACCTCGATGCCCAGCGCGACTGGGGCTATGCGCCAGAGTACGTAGAGCTGATGTGGCGGATGCTGCAGATGGAGGCGCCGCAGGACTTTGTCTTCGGCACAGGCGAGACCCATTCCGTCCGCGAATTCGTGGAGGCGGCGTTCGAGTATGCGGGTCTCGACTGGCGCGAGCATGTGAAGCTGGATCTGCGCTATCTTCGCCCGACGGAGGTTGAGTTGCTCAAGGCAGACCCATCGCGGGTAAAGCGACAACTCGGCTGGGAGGCGCAGGTGCGATTTACCGACTTGGTCCGAATCATGGTCGATGCGGACCTCGATGCGGCAGGCCTGCCGGCCATCGGGGAAGCCAAGTATGCGTCTACTGAGGGACGTTTTGGCTGGCTGCGGAGACCGTGACGGGTTGGATATATTCATTCAAGAAGAGACTGTGATAGCAAAAAGTGTGGAGGGAACAGGATAAGCTGAAGGCAGGAAAGATGGAATGAAGAGCTGGGATCGGACAGACAGACGAAATCGCGCTAAGCAATTGTTCGATCTGGTAGTGTCCGGCGTTGGACTGCTGGCATCACTTCCGCTTTGGGGCGGGATCGCGGTTGCCATCAAGTGGGAGGATGGCGGACCGATTTTTTTTCGGGACCTCCGTGTAGGACAGGACGGGGAGCGCTTCACGGTGTTGAAATTCCGTACCATGGTGCGTGACGCAGATAACCTTTTCGGTCCGCGTCAGGCGATTGAGGACGACCCACGGGTCACGCGAGTGGGAAGGTTGCTGCGAGCGACGGCGATGGACGAGTTGCCTCAGCTCTGGAACATCTTTCGGGGGGAGATGAGTTTTGTGGGCCCGCGGGCGCTCCGGCCGGGAGAGATTGAGGTGCGAGGTGCCGATGGGGGGACAGTGACGCCATTGGAGCAGATCCCAGGATATTGGCAACGGCACGTTGTTCGACCTGGGCTTACGGGGATCGCGCAGATTTTTGCAGATCGGGATATTCCCAGCCGTCAGAAGTTCCGGTATGACCTCCTGTACATCCGGCGACGAAGCTTCTGGCTGGACATCCGATTAGTGGCGATCTCGTTCTGGGTGACCTTTCGAGGGCGCTGGGAAGTACGGGGCGCAAAGTTCTAGAAGGGGTCGAGATTCGATGTATGATGTCTTAATCATTGGGGGCGGGCCGGCAGGGCTCTATGCGGCCTATTGCCTGGCCAAGGCAGGACGAAGCGTGGCGGTCTTTGAGGAGCACCCGGAAATCGGGAGTCCCGTACATTGCACGGGGCTGGTGGCCTCGGAGAGCTTTACACGGTTTGATGTGCCCCAGCAGGCGAACCGTGCAGCACTGCGACGCGCTCGATTTCATTCTCCCGGTGGGTACGTCCTTTCTGTGACCTCGGAAAAAGACGAGACGGTTGTGCTGGACCGGTCAGCGTTTGACCGGGGGCTCGCAGACCAGGCGCTCGCGGCGGGCGCCGAGATCTTTTTAGATCACCGAGTTGAGGCGCTTCGCCGGCTCAGAAGGAACCTGGTGGCCCGAACCTCTAACGGTCGCGGCACGGGGCGGCTGGTTCGTGGACGACTTGGCATCGTGGCCACCGGTGCGTCTTATGGACTTCACCGGGGGCTCGGACTTCGGTTGCCTGATCGCTTTGTCTATGGCGTCCAGGTTGAGGTCGAGTTCGAAGAGACCTCCGAGGTAGAGGTGTACTTTGGAAATGAGGTGGCGCCTGAATCGTTCGCGTGGGTCGTGCCCTTCACGCAGCAAGGGGTGACCAAGGCCAAGATCGGGGTCCTGGCATCCGGGGATGCCGTGCGATACCTGACCCGCTTCCTTCGATCGCCACTGGTTGCGTCCAGAGTCCGACCAGGCTGTATCTGGCCGTATGCGCGCCGACCCGTCCCTGTGTGGCCGCTTTCAGAGACCTTCGCCGACCGCGTGCTGGTGATCGGGGATGCTGCCGGCCTCGCCAAACCGACGACCGGCGGAGGAGTCTATTACAGCTTATTGAGCGCGGAGCTTGCGGCTGCCACCGTTGGCGAGGCGTTGGATGCGGGGGATGGTTCTGCCCGGTTCTTGAGCCGGTATCAGGCTGCCTGGCGCACCGCCCTCGGATCAGAGATCCGGACGGGGGCGCTGTTCCGAATCTTTGCATCTCAGCTCTCTGATGCGCAGATTGACGAGGCCTTTCAATTGGTCGCTCGAGAGCCGATGGCCAAGCTTATCCGTAACCACGCTTCATTTAACTGGCATAAGAGCACCATCCAGGCTCTCTGGCGCAATTCGGCTACGCGTGGATTTTTATGGCGGGCCTTAGTGAAACGTGGCGGGCAGATGATTGGCGTGCTGCGACCCTCCACGGGAGTTTATCCCGTCATCAAGCATCCAGAGAAGAATGCTGCGGTAGACTGAACGCCTAATAATTGATTGATACAATCTTGAGCTTGTCGCCCTCCCGCTGGATCTTCCATTCGATACGCCCCGATACGGTGGTCCCTTTTGAGGAATGAGCGGCATTCCTCGCTAAGATCAAGTACTGCGCAGTTACGGTGGCCTGCTCGCCTTTAATCACGACCTGCACGTTCTTCACCCGATAGATGATCTGGTCTCGTCCGGCAAATCCTTTTATGTAGGCGTTACGGATGGCCTGGTAATCCATGGTTCCCTTCTCTCGAACCTGAGTCGAGAGGATGGCCATCACGCGTTCCACGTCGGCCTTTTCATAGGCGTCAACATATTCGTCGAGCAAGGCGTCGATCTCCTGTCGATCCAGAGCCTTCGGCTCAGGCATAATTGGTGGGAGAGCCTGGGCCAGTAGTGTCGGATTTGCTGCTGAACGTTCAGAGACGATCGGGTCGTGGGAAGAGTCGGGTTGACCTGCTGGGAGTACGGAAGGCAGGGAGACTTGATCTATGTGCTTCGTGCGCCTCTGCTCCGGTTGGTGATCCAGGGGAGGGGTAGCGGACGCATCGAGCGAAAGGGGTCTCCCTCGCGTCAGTCTTCCGGGTGGAGGACCATTGATGGGGGCAGAGGATGGAAGGGTGACCGCGGCCATGGGCTGAACGGTCTCGAGATATAGCTGCGGTCCTTCGGAATGGCGACCGAACAGCACCATCACAGCCAACCCAACTGCCGCCACTAATGCAGCCGCAATAAATACCGGCGTTCGATAGCGCGGCAGGCGCGGAGACTGAGACGGCATGAGAGGCGGTGCGGACGAAGCGTGAGGGATCGCGAAGGGGCCGCTTTGATGCCGCACAAGCAGCTCGCGGCGTCTTCGCTCATCGTACGCCTGCCGACGCGCGGGGTCTTTCAGAGTGTAGTATGCCTCGTTCAAACGCGCCGTTTGTCGCGTGAACCAGTCACTATTTTCCGGATGGCGATCCGGATGATAGAGAGTCAGGCGATTGAGCCAGACCTCCTTGATCTCCTGACTCGTTGCGGTCGAATCGACCCCAAGGATGGTATACGGGTCATCGGCGCCAGGGGTATCCAGGCAGGCGAGGAGAAAGGCCGCCCTGGAGGCGATCTCTTGCGCGGAGAGCCGTCTACGCTCTGCTACCTGTCGGATATTCTGGAAAAGCTCCGATCGCTCCCCCTTGCTGATCTCTGCGAGAAGGGCGATGAGTCGCTGCCTGTCCGGACAGATAGTAGATGTATCAGGAACCGGATTGCCGTCGGCTAACGCTTCGATCAGTTGAAGGCAACCCGCGTCATTCGAGTCAAAAGCCCCGTGGTTCGGCGTTGCGCGTGGCATTTTCAACCTCGACCCTCACTCCACCTTGGTTAGAGAGACGTTATCGATCCATGCCGACCCGGAGAGCGGGGGAAGATAGGGAGGGGGAGGTTCGACATGGACTCTGAGTGTGACGGCCCTGGCGGTAGCTGATGTTTGGAATTTCACCGTAACGGGACGCCAGTCCCGTATCTCTCCGACCGCATCGGTTTTGGCCAGGATCCCCTCAGCGGAATCGATTACCTCAACAGTGATCCCCTTCGACCCGGCCAATCTATCAGTTTTGATGTGGGTCTGGAGGGCGTACATGGAATGGGGCTGAACCGGGATGAGTTGTGAGATGTTTGAGAAGTCAGCGCGACTTTTTACAAACGAGAGTCTGAGGGATCGGCGCCCCGTGTAGGCAGTGTCATAGTCAAAGGTCCAGGTAACTCCCGGTGCGCCCCCAATCCTCCAATCGAATCCTCTACCGATTGTCGATTTGCGCTCAAAGCTGCCGTTGGACACAAGATTCGATGTCGTGGGGCCCGCGTCGGGTTCTGTCTGCACCATGAGGCTGGTCCACACGCGGTGCGCCTCGTCAAGCCGATCCAAAGCCATCAGCAGATCGACCACCCGGAGCTGAAGGTCCCGGTCTATCGACTCACCGGTGCGGGTAGCCGTTTCTGCGAGCCGGTTCCACACCGCGAGAGCCTGATCGCCGAGGTTGCGATCGAGCAGATAATTCGCATAGTTTGTGTAGTGAGGAACATTGGGCGGAATTAACGTATTCAGCACCTCCTCTGGAGAGAGGAGTCTGCGCGCCAGTTCGTACCCTTTTGCGAGATCGGAGGAGTTATTCGTGACTGAAAGAAACCGACCTAATGTGTCCAACGCCTTGGGGGTCTGTTCCTGGTCCAGATACGCAACAGCAATCTCCCAGAGAAGTGCTGAGTTGCTCTGGCCTAGATCTGTAGCGATGTGGAATGCTCGTTCGGCCTCCGGTATTTGATCGAGCCTCTCGTACAACTTGCCGAGATGCATCCAGGAGGCGCTGTCGAGCGGATTGTTGCGCAGGAGTGACTGGTAGGCAGCGATCGCCGCAGGGTAATCTCTGAGAAACAGGCTGTAGTGATACAGTGTCGCGAGCGTGGCCTGAATGCGGTCGTTACCAGGATCGAGCGAGAGCGCCTGACGGGCTGCCTGGTCGACCGGGCTTTGGCTTAAAGTTCTTTGGGCGACCCAAGGCCGCAGGGCGGCCCATGAGGCGAAGAGAAAGCCAAGCATCATTATGCTGGAGAGTGCGACTCGCGATGGTCGCGCGTGCAGGCGAATTACCATGCTGGTCTCTATGGAATATACTCAAGCCTTGGGTATCGGTGTATCTTCTACCACCTGAGCCTCATCGGCGGGGGTCTGCTGGTAGTAATGGCTGTAATGGTAGTGGTAGTAGTAGGGATAGCCGTTGCCTCGGATATCGACATTATTCAGCACAGCGCCCAGGACCGGCGCATTGAGCTCGATGAGGTTCTTGAAGGCCCGCTGAACCATCTCGCGTGGCGTCCGCCCCCCATGAACAACCAGGATCACGCCCTTGACCACTGTCGAGAGGATTAGCGCATCGGCCACTGCGAAGATCGGGGGCGAGTCTACGACGATGTAGTCGAACCGTTGGGAGAGGAGATCGATCGTGTCCTTTGTCCTGGGAGATGCCAACAGCTCCGCGGGATTCACGGGGATGGTTCCTGCGGGGATGCAATGCAGGTTCGGCACTGTGGTCTGCTTGATAATCGAGACCAGATCCGCATTGCCGGTCAGATAGTCCGAGAGGCCAGGCTTGAGGGGAAGCTCCAAAGGAGAATGGCAGCTAGGTCGCCGCATGTCGCTGTCGATGAGGAGCACACTGCCCCCCAATTGAGAGAGGGTAATGGCTGTGTTGATGGACAGTCCGGTCTTACCTTCCGCCGGCTGGGCACTGGTGAACAGGATAGACTTCGGAGGAGAGCCAGCGGAGGAGAAGAGGAGCGAGGTTCGGAGCGTCCGAAATGCCTCTGTAAGTGTAGAGTGCAGGTCGCTGTGGGCAACCGTCGCAAAGATCGGTCTGCCGTTGTGATCCCCGGTGCCGGCATCTCGCCAGCGCCTGCCACGCCCCAGCCGAGGGGTTGCAGAAGCCAGCGAAGGGATGAGCGCCAGGCTCGGGATGCCAAGCCTGCGCTCGAGTTCCTCAGGCTGCTTCACGGTGTTGTCCAGGTAGTCAAAGAAAAAAGCCATACCGATGGCCACAGTCAGCCCCAGGATAATGCTTAGCAAGATGTTTCTGGTCCTGTTTGGGCCGAACGGAACCAACGGGGCCTCGGCAGTATCTACGATCTGGACGTTACTCGCTTCAAGCCCCTGGGAGATACCCGCCTGCTTTTGGCGCTCAAGAATACCGGCATAAATCTGGCGATTCGTATCGACATCGCGTTTCAGCATGTCGTACTGGATGAGCTCCTGATTCAATGTGATGGCCAGCCGCTTCTGTTCGTTGACGGCCGCCTGAAGAAGTTGCTCCTTCTTGAGGGCAGCCTCGTAGTCCTGCTTGATGGCGTCAACGATTCGGGCGATCTCCACCTCGATCTGACGTTTGATCTGGTCCATGCTCTCGCGCAGACGAACCATCTTGGAGTAGCCCGGTTTATAGGTCTCGCTTAATTGGCGATGCTCGGAATCCCGCTTGTAGTACTCGGCTTTCAAGTTGGAGATCATGGAGTTTTCCAGGACAGCCGGGATCGAATCGAATCGCATCGTTTCACTCTGGCGATACAGCGCCTCCCTGGCGATTCGTTCCCCCTGGGATTTTGTCAGCGTCTCACTCAAATCGGCCAGTTTTGTCGTGACGATATCTTTCTTCTCCCCGATGGTGAGAATCTGTTTCCGCTTTACAAACTCGTGCAGGGCGGCCTCCGATTGTTCGAGTTTGTCCCGCACATCCTGAAGCTGCTTCGAAAGCCACTCCCCGGCCTGGGCGGTGGCGTTGTATTTCATGTCGAGACTGTGATCGATGAAGGCCTTGGCCCAGGTATTAGCCAGGAGGGAAGAGAGAGTTGGCGAGGGGGTAGTGAAGGAGATTTTGACCAAGTTCGATGTCCGGATCGGTTCTACCGTCAGCATCGTCAGCAGGGTATCAACGCTGCGGGAACTTAACTGCTCCTCAGTAAGGGCAGGCTCCGTTGTTTCTATTGGCTTCGAGAAACGGCCACTGAGCAGTCTTGTGATCCAGGCCATCACGAGGCTCTGCATCTGCGCGAAACCGGACGATTCTTGGCTCATCAGGATCGGCTGACCGCTTGCCTTGAGCGTCTCGATCACCCGCTTTGCCAAACTGCGGCTCTGCAACAGTTTCTGCTGGGTACCCATGAATTCGGGACCGTAGTTCTGGTGTCCAGGAGACCCGATCTCCTGGAAGGAAAGGATCTGAGGCCGTTCATAATCGATCTTGAGACTGGCAGTGGCTTGATAGGTGGGGGTCAGGCTGAAGGTATAAATCGTCGCGGTAGTCACGATAATGGCGAAGAAGGTGAGGACTATCCAGCGATGCTTCCGGATGATCCGCCAATAATCGCGAAGGTGCGTCTCTTCGTCCTGCTGGAGGTAATAGCGCTGCAGTAATTGCTCACGGGGACTGGGAGGATTCCCGTCTGCCTTGACTAAGGCATCCATATGCGAGCGCTACCTCCTTTGTTTGCCATCGGTGCAAACCACTCCCCATGGTTTTTGGCGGGCCGGCGGTTAATAACCCGCCCCGGCATAGAACCTAAAGTGAACAATCGCTTTGACTCAGTCCTGATTGTGGCCGTTACTCAGGGCGTCATTGTAGGATACAATCCAAAGTGAACCACCGCTTTGAAAACGTCTACCGCTCCATACAGGGCGGCCTTGGGACCGCTTGTACCGACGAAGACGACATCGTTTTTCTGAATGGCTTGTGCCGGCTTGCCCTCCCGTCTCAACTGTTCGAGGTCGACGTGAAACACTTCAATTTTTGGCCCGTTGAACCGTAAGACCTCGATGTTGCTCAAGTCAGCCTCGTCTTTCAGCGATTCGCCAAAATAGATCGCCTGATCAACGGTCAGCTTCCCTTTCAGCGGATACGGACCAGGCTTCCTGACCGCTCCCCCCAGGAGGAATTCTCCGGACTTGGGCACGCTGATCACGTCTCCGGAACTCACCTTCACATTCAAGGAAGGATCCAATCCAAGCAGCAGTTCATCAAGGTCGACCTTGAGCAGATCTCCAGTGCTCGACGAGGCGGTTCCTGTGCCGCCATTTTTTCGCAGGACGTAGACAACTCGATCGGCCTCTTTGCCGAGCCCGCCGGCTTGGGCCAGCATATCGGTGAGCATCCGTCGATCGTTCACCTCGTAGATTCCCGGCTTATTGACCTCTCCCAGAACGGCCACGCGCTGACTTCGGTACTCCTCGATGAAGACACTTACCTGAGGATTGTAGAGAAATTTTTGGCCAACGAGATCGGCGAGTTCACGTTCAAGTCGGCGTGCAGTCAGTCCTCTGACTTTGACCAAACCCACCAGCGGGAGATTAATGAATCCCTCTGCCCCGACTCGGACCTTCAACTTCTCCAACTCGCTCAGATCAAGTACCGAGATGACGAGGAGATCACCCGCTCCGATGACGTAATCCCCGACAAATCCATCGGTTGCCGCGGTGCTGATGATCTTGCTGTTAACGGCGACGTTACCTGTCGACTCGGAGGATTGTGAGGCGGAAGCCATCGCCATGAGGGTTTCTTTGGAGGGACCTGTCGAGGCGCATCCTGCAACCAGAATACCCAAGCCGATGTAGAGGATATATCCTTGCCTCATCGTAGTCTCTTTAGTCTGTTTAGTCTATTCGGTCGCTCGGTCTCACAACAGCCCAGATAGACCAAATAGGCCAGCAGACTCACTACGGAGCAGAGGGGCTCGCCTTGCCGGAGTGGCTTACGCCAAGCCCAACGCCCACGCCTATCGCTGCGGCAGTGACGCCCAGTCCTATAGCAGCTCCCGTTCCCATGCCCGCTCCGGCCCCACCTCCTACTCCAGCCATACCATCGCCGATGGGCGGGGCATACGCAAAGAGCTTATCGTCGAGGATGTAACCGGCATACTCTGGCGTTGCCGTGAAGATCGGTGTGGCACCTGGCGGGATAGTAGCATCCTGCGGGATGGTATCTGCCGGCACGCGATTCGGCAGGTTTGGTGTGAAGCCTGGGGATGACGAGAAGGAGCCATCAGCGGTGATGTAGCCGATACTCTTACCGTCTACGGTATAGACCGGGATCCCGCCTACGGGCATGCCGGACGGCTCACCGGGCAACACCTGAGCGAGCAGCACCCCAAAACTGGGATCGGAAGGGCCGATATGGGGGATGTAGACGCTTTGACCTGCCTTCACGATATGAAGGCCCGGATCGTTCACCGACTTGGCGAACATTTCCCCCTGCTGTAAGCCGATGCGGGACCCTCCCTGCGGGTTCACAGTAATCTCCCCAACGGGGTCTGCAACGGACAGCGTGGATACCTTTGCTTGCAGGACATCTGGACGATTCCCCATGTTACCGCCCTCGGCCTGATAGCGAACGGTTGGGGTCACGAACGCCCCGCGAGATGACGAGGGTAGCCTGAAAAGGACCTGGCCAACGGCAATTTTCACGACGGGCGCCGTCCGTGATCCGGATAGCCCGACAACTGTTTGCGACTGGAGCTCAAGCTGAGTACCATCTTTCAGGAGTATCGACGCTGTCCCCTTGGCAGTCCGTATCATGCCGCCCTCATATAACGGGTTAGAGGAAGCTGATAGCGTGATCCACTGCTTCCCATCTGTGGTGATTTGGGCTTCTTTCGACCCGGTTGCCGTCCCCAGCGGCGGTTCTACAGCTCGCGCGGTGGGCGGTACGACCGCGGCCATAGACCAGGTCAAGAAGGCGGCAAGGGTCGTGTACGTGCAGCGGCTCCGGAAAAGACGCTCATGGCAGGTCATGCGCATTGTCCACCCTCCTTCTCCAGACGACTCAACCCGCTTAGGGTTCATTAACAAACTTTCGCATCGACTGTCCAGACGGCGCATACAGAAGTGTGACGATACGTGTTCTCTGTAGACGCTATCTTTTATACCGAAAGCTATATAAACCTCTGTAGACCAAATGTCAAGTAGATTATTGCAAGTTATGTGATAAATAATAAGCTTGTATATTTATATGTATTATGATTACGGAGTTTATTCTATTATTCCGCTTTTTGGTATCTTTATGTAGATCGCAGAATTATTACGATGATCTGTAGTGGCTTATCTGTACTATTGGCGATTTTTATCGGTGGCTCAATGATCGAGTGCGGAACTCTGCGAGCATAGCGAGGTTGGTCGGCAGAGAGTGTGCTGATCGTATTGGAGAGCGGGGGGGGGTATCACTCTGTGCGAGCAATTTATATTGACAGAGGCATGGGGGCCGATTAGAGTAGGCGTAAAGGCCATTAGCGGCGAATGGCCGTCGGAGGCTAGTTTGCGGGTTTCACTCCATGAGGGACGCACTGCTTTACAGGGTTCAAGAGACGATCGACCGGCATCGGATGCTGCCAGTGGGAGAGACTGTCATTGTCGCCGTTTCGGGCGGCGTCGATTCGATGACGATGCTCCACCTTCTGTTGCGCCTTCGAACCCGCTATCACACCTCACTCCATGTCGCCCATCTGAACCACAACCTCCGAGGGGCTGAGTCGGCTGATGCCGCCAACTTTGTGCACAGCCAATGCGATGCCTATCAGATCCCTGTGACCATTACCGCGGCCGATGGGAGGGCATTGCGGGAACGCGGATCAGGCTCGCTTCAGGCTGCCGCCCGGGATCTGCGTTACCGATTCCTCGAACAAGTGGCGGACCAACAGGGGGCGGGCAGGATCGCTTTGGGTCATCACCGTGACGATCAGGCGGAGACCGTTCTGATGAATCTGCTCCGGGGATCCGGGATAAGGGGGCTCGGAGGGATCCCGCCGGTCAGGGGTCGCATCATTCGTCCGTTGATTGATTGCTCACGGGAGGAGATCGAGCGATACGCGCGGAAGGAGGGGATTCCCTACGTCGAGGACTCCTCGAACCGGGTTCTCTCGTACAGTCGGAATCGGATTCGGCTGGAGCTCCTACCGGAACTGGCGAAGCGGTATAACCCGCGCGTCATGCATTCCCTGGCGAATGCAGCTACGATCCTTGAAGCTGAGGATACGCTGCTGAATAAGATGGCCGAGAGAGAGCTTCGTGCCGGCCTGATCTCGCGATCGCGCCAGGAGTTGGCGCTGTCTATTCCCTTCATGACGACCCTTCCCACCGCTCTGAGATGGCGCATCATCCGGCGATCCGCCGAAGAGCTGCGAGAGGGCCGCCCAGGGTTGACCTTCCGACAGACGTTGGCCATTGATCGACTGTTGATGACAAATGGCGCGCAGGGCATCATTCAAGCGCCGGGCGGGTTGCGCGCCAGAAGAGTGGGTGATGGCATCGTCCTGTCGGTGGGGAAAGGCCAGGTGAAGGGTCGGATTTTACCTGGCCCCCTCGTCGTTCCAGGCCTCACGGTCATTCCGGGATCATCATTGAGCCTTCGAAGCGAACTTCTGGAGAAGCGGGCGATGGACCACCTTGCCCCGGATGTCTGGACCGCTCTCCTTGATGTCGACCGCACCGGAATGGAGTTACGCGTGAGGAGTTGGGATGAGGGTGACAGGTTCATCCCCCTCGGGATGAGGGGCCGGAAAAAGCTCCAGGACTTCTTTGTGGATGCCAAGGTGCCGCGCGATCAACGCGACAGTATCCCGTTGGTGGTTTCAGGTGGGCAGATCGCATGGGTCGTGGGCTTTCGAGTGGATGACCGGTTCAGGGTGACCGATTCAACGCGGCGCGTCCTTCGTGTGCGTGCATCCACTACAGGTGAACATGCAGGGTAATCCACCAATCACGTTCTCATTGACGTGAGACACAGGCGTATTGAAGCTTTTTGGCCCAGCCAGTCACAGGCGCCTTCCATTGCTTCGAAACTCTTTCGTGTCATTGCGAGGCGAAGCCGAAGCAATCTCACAGTTCTTCAGAACAACAACAGTGAGATTGCCGCGCTCCCTTCGGTCGCTCGCAATGACGGGGGCGGAAGGGCGTTTATGCCCATGGGCGTGCCATTGACACATGGGATATGGGTTGGAAAGACGATCATCAGCTTATTACGTTGAAGACGCGTAAGCGATTTGATATAGTAAGTTATAAAATCAACAGTTGCTTTTGCCGGGAGCGCACGCGAGATTACACGCTCGCATAACATCTCAAGTAACGTCCCCCTTTATAAAAGGGAGATTGATGGGGATTTTCTGATCGTTCAAATTCCCCCGCGCCCCTCTTTGCGAAAAGGGGGTGAACTATTTTACGCTTCCACTGATTTGTATCGATTTGTCTGGTGAGGGAAAGAGATTGTTCGGAGGAGGTAAGAGGTTGAGCCCGTTTTTTAAGAATCTGGCGCTGTGGCTTGTGATCGGACTCATTATGGTGCTGGTCTTCAATATTTTCAGCCAGAATCAGCCACAGGAAAAGGAGATGATTTTCAGCGACTTCATGGCCAAAGTCACCAAAGGCGAGGTTGCCGAGGTCATTGTGAAGGGTGCGGATATCAAGGGCAAGCTCACCAGCGGTGAAATCTTCAGGACGTATGCCGCTGATGACAAGGATATGATTTCAGAGTTGCGGCAGAAAGGGGTTCGGATTATCGCGAAACCAATTGACGGGAATCCCTGGTATGTCAACATGCTGCTGTCATGGCTTCCGATGTTGCTGTTTATCGGGGTCTGGATCTTCTTCATGCGGCAGATGCAGGGCGGAGGCGTGAAGGCCCTCTCATTCGGCAAGAGTAGGGCGCGCCTGCTGTCCGACAAGCAGAATAAAGTGACTTTTGCCGATGTTGCGGGCGCAGACGAGGCCAAGGAGGAGCTGCGGGAGATTATTGAGTTTCTGAAGGACCCGCCGAAGTTTCAGAAGCTTGGCGGGAGGATCCCTAAGGGTGTATTGCTCATGGGTCCCCCGGGCACGGGTAAGACGCTACTGGCGCGGGCCATCGCCGGCGAGGCCAATGCCCCGTTTTTCAGCATCTCGGGCTCGGACTTCGTGGAGATGTTTGTCGGCGTCGGCGCCTCGCGCGTACGGGATCTCTTTGAACAGGGTAAGAAGCATGCTCCATGTATCATCTTTATGGATGAAATCGATGCCGTGGGCAGGCATCGGGGCGCGGGTCTCGGTGGCGGTCACGACGAGCGGGAGCAGACCTTGAATCAACTTCTGGTCGAGATGGACGGCTTCGAGTCGAACGACGGGGTAATTCTGGTCGCAGCGACCAATCGTCCTGATGTCCTGGACCCGGCGCTGCTCCGACCCGGACGGTTCGATCGCCAGGTCGTGGTGGCGCGACCTGATCTCAAAGGTCGCGAAGGTATCCTGCGCGTCCACACGAAAAAGATTCCTATTGACGCCGATGTGAACCTTACGCTCCTGGCGCGCGGGACCCCCGGTTTTTCCGGAGCGGATTTGGCCAACCTTGTCAATGAGGCAGCCCTGTTGGCCGCCCGGCAAAATAAGAAAACGGTGTGCATGATCGACTTCGAGAATTCCAAAGATAAAGTACTCATGGGCGTAGAGCGGAGGAGTATCGTCATCAGCGAGGAGGAGCGAAAGGTGACCGCCTATCATGAGGCCGGACATACCCTGGTGGCTAAGGTCCTCCCCGGAACCGACCCGATTCATAAGGTCACGATTATCCCGCGCGGCAGAGCGCTCGGCATGACCCAACAGTTGCCAGTCGACGAGAAGCACAACTACGCCAAGGAGTATCTCCTGAACGAGATTGCCATCATGATGGGCGGGCGCGTTGCGGAGGAGCTGGTCATCGGTCAGATTACGACCGGGGCGGGCAATGACATCGAGCGGGCGACTGATCTGGCCCGAAAGATGGTGTGCGAGTGGGGCATGAGCGAGCGGCTTGGCCCTCTTACATTCGGCAAGCGCGAAGAGATGATCTTTTTGGGCCGGGAGATCGCCCAGCATCAGGATTACAGCGAACATACGGCGGTAGAGATCGATCGAGAAGTCAAACAGATCGTCATAACCAACTACGAAAAGGCCAAGACGCTGATCATCGAGCGTATTGGTATTCTGCACGCCCTGGCCAAGGCCCTGCTGGAAACCGAGGCGCTTGACGGCTTTCAGATCGATGCGATCGTGAACGGGGCTGCGGCCCCGGCCCAAGCGCGCGTCTAAGACGTAGTTCTCTGCCCCTTGACCGGGTGTAAGGCGAGAACGCCTGAGATTCGTTTTCCTGCAGCCTCACCCACTGTTCTCGCCCACCTTCTGTACCGGCTGTTGGTTCGAACCACAGATTCAAGGGACTCAATGACCCAATCGACCAAATAGACCAGATAGCTTAAAGAGACCAAGTTGATTCAACAGATACAGGTGAGCCCGGCTGTGAGTGATGACAGACCTGCGAGCTTCCGATGCAGGGACCATCTGCTGAATATCCAGGAAAAGACCTGGATTGTAGGGGTATTAAATATTACTCCGGATTCCTTCTCCGATGGCGGTCGCTTCCTGGATCGCGGAGCGGCCACCGATCAGGCCATGCGGCTGGTGGAGGAGGGAGCCGATATCCTGGAGCTGGGTGGTGAGTCAACCCGTCCGGGTGCCGTCCCTGTCCCTGTAGACGAGGAACTTCGCCGAATCATTCCGGCGCTACGCGACCTGCGGCCCAAGCTTACGATTCCGGTAGCGGTAGACACCTACAAACCGGAGGTAGCAAGGGTGGTCCTGGAGGAGGGGGCGGATATCATTAACGACGTCTATGGCGTTCGGGGAGAGGGACGCCTGGCAGCGGTGGTGGCTGAGAAACGCGCCGGCCTGATCATCATGCACATGCACGGGGCCCCTCAGGATATGCAGATCGAACCCCGCTACAACGATGTCGTGGCCGAGGTCCTGGGCTTTCTGGCGGATCGCGTCGCCTTCGCTGAACAGATGGGCGTTGACCCGCAGTCAATCGTGGTCGATCCCGGACTGGGCTTCGGGAAGCGGGGACGAGACAACCTCACCCTGCTCCGGCGTCTGACGGAGTTTCATCGTCTCGGCAAGCCGATCATGATCGGTCCATCCCGCAAGTCGCTGGTCGGGGAGGTGCTGAATCTGCCGGTTGAGCAGCGCCAACATGGCACGGCGGCGTGCATTGCGGCAGCGGTGCTGCAGGGCACGACCTTTGTCAGGGTTCACGATGTGCGGTCCTGTGCGCATCTGGTCAGGATGCTGGACGCCATCAGGAGGGCCTAGCGGCCATGTGGTCCACAATTATTCAGTTCGGGTGGATTGACGCCGTCGATGTGTTGATCGTGGCGTTCGTAGCCTATCAGCTCCTCCTGATGTTCAAAGGCACCCGGGCGCTGCAAATGATTCTGGGCCTCGCGCTTGTCTACCTGGCATCACGAATTGCCTTGAAGGGTGGTTTGCTGACCGTGAACTGGGTCCTGCAGAACTCGCTGGGTGTCTGGTTTCTGATGATCATTGTTCTTTTTCAGCCGGAACTCCGGCGAGCCCTGGCTACCTTCGGCCTTCGATCCCGTCTGCTTCGCACCTTTGTCAAGCGCGAAGAGGCATACATGATTGATGAGATTGTCCGATCGGCAACGTCCTTAGCCTCGAAAAAGACCGGCGCGATTATTGTCCTGGAGCGAGAGACAAAGCTCTCCGACTACGTCGATTCCGGCGTGTCTCTTGACGCGCGCGTGTCGCGGCGGTTATTGGAATCGATTTTTTATCCAGGTTCGCCGCTCCACGATGGGGCGGTCGTCATCCAGGGCGGGCGTGTAGCGGCCGCCTCCTGCCTGCTGCCTTTAACGCTGACCAGCGACGTCAACGAGGAACTCGGGACGCGTCATCGCGCAGCCATAGGGTTGACAGAGGAAACAGACGCGCTTGTCGTCGTCGTCTCGGAAGAGAAGGGCAGCGTGTCTTTAGTTCAGGCAGGCGCCATCAGCGAGGGTCTTGATGCTCAGCGGTTGCGGCGTCAACTCGTGGAGCTGTTGGGGCCGCCTCGTAGCGGCGGTCCCGGCGCGAAGTCCAGGGAAGTTACCGCATCATCAGCAGTCGGCGGTTAGCGTAGGGGCAGGGCTCGCCCTGCCCAAAGAGGGCGCAGCAAGCAGCACACCCTACGCGCCTGATCACTCAACGTCCCTGATGAGGATTATGTCCAGAGGACTCTTTGATAATCTCGGCCTGAAGCTCGCTTCTTTAGGTCTCGCGTTTGCACTCTGGATGGTCGTAGCCGGAGAGCAGAGGGATGAGCGGACGCTGAATGCTCCGCTTTCGCTGGTGCGACTTCCGAAAAACACGGCCCTCCTGAATGTTCCTGGAGACTTCGTGACGGTCCAGGTGCGTGGTCCGAAAAGTCTGATCTCGGGTCTGTCACCCAATGAGGTGGACGTAAATCTTGATCTCTCGGCCCTAAAAGAAGGGGAAACCTCGTGGCTGTGAAGCCCGACCAGGTTGACGTCCCTCGTGGAGTAGAGGTCGTCCAGATCTCGCCGAGGTGGGTTCGTCTGGTCCTGGAATCCGTGGCAGAGCGGGTAGTGCGGGTCGCAGCCCGCGTGGAGGGGAACCCGGCTGCCGGGTACTATCTCAAGCGGGCCTCGACGCACCCTGATCATGTCCGGCTGGTCGGACCGCGGAGCGAGGTGAATCGTCTGGAGAAGGTCTATACCTCAACTATCAGTATTGAGGGGCGGTCTCATGACTTTGGCGCCATGACCTCTCTTGAACCTATGGGGAAGCTGATCAAAGTGGAAGGACCGGCCCTCGTCCAAGTCTCCGTTGAGATCAGGACGAATCCCAAGCCTTCGTCTTCATAAGGGGACCGACGGGAAGAGGCACATCGAGGAGAAAGGAGCGAGTCGTGCGAAAACTATTCGGCACCGATGGGATTCGGGGTGTGGCCAACAGAGAGCCGATGACCCCGGAGACCATGGTGAAAGTGGGTCGGGCAGCCGCCCATCTTCTGAGGGGATCGGCTGAACGGCCCACGATTGTCATCGGGAAGGACACACGTCTGACCGGCTACATGCTGGAGACGGCGCTGACCTCCGGCATCACCTCGATGGGTGTGGATGTGTTGTTGGTTGGCCCGCTCCCAACGCCGGGGATCGCGTTTATCACCCGAAGCCTTCGAGCCGACGCCGGGATAGTAATCTCGGCCTCCCATAATCCGTACGAGGATAACGGCATCAAGTTCTTTTCGCACGATGGCCTGAAGCTCCCCGATGGAATGGAGCAGCGGATTGAAGAGCTGATCCGTAATGGAGAGATTGACGGAATCAGGTCGGCCCCCAGTGAGATCGGCAAAGCGTACCGTGTAGGCGATGCGGTCGGCCGCTATATCGAATTTGTGAAAAACACCCTCCCTAAGGGAACGACGCTGAAAGGGATGCGGGTCGTGGTTGATTGCGCCAACGGCGCGGCCTACAAGGTGTCGCCGGCGGTCCTTCAGGAGTTGAACGCCGAGGTTGTGTCGCTAAACGTCCAGCCCGACGGAACCAATATCAATAAAGCGTGCGGCTCGCTGTATCCGGAAGAGCTGCGGCAGGCGGTCGTAACACATAAGGCCCACCTTGGGTTTGCCCATGACGGGGACGCAGACCGGGTCCTGTGCGTGGACGCACAGGGTGAGCTGGTGGATGGCGATCATATTCTCGCACTCTGTGCCCTCAACCTGAAGCGAGAAGGCCGTCTGCGCGAAGACACGATTGTCGCGACTGTGATGAGCAACATCGGCTTGGATCTTGCGATGCAGGAGGCGGGAATCACGGTCGTTCGAACCGCGGTAGGCGATCGATATGTCCTGGAGGAGATGCTGGCGAAGCGATACGTGCTGGGGGGCGAGCAGTCCGGGCATATCATCTTCCTGGACCACCATACTACCGGAGACGGGATCGTAACCGCCCTGCAGGTGCTGGCAACCATGCAGAGAAGTGGGAAGCCGCTTTCGGAGCTCAAAGCATGCATGACCTCGTACCCTCAGGTGTTGATCAATGCACCCGTCCGACGCCGAACCGCCATTGAGGAGTTGCCACGGGTACAGGAGACGATTCGATCGGCGGAGGCGGATATGGGAGGCAGAGGACGGATCCTGGTTCGTTTGTCCGGTACCGAGCCGGTAGCCCGTGTGATGGTGGAAGGCGAGGAACCGACTAAAATCGAGCGGGTGGCTCGAGAGATTGCGCTGGTAATCGAGAAAGAACTAGGCTAACAACCGTTTCGAGTTTTGAGTTGTGAGTTTCGAGTATTCAACCCGAAACCCCGGACTCGGAACGCGAAACCGTGAAAGCGAGCGGAGCGAGGCGATGGTGACGTTATGTGTGAACGTCGATCATATCGCGACGATCAGGCAGGCAAGACGGGGTGAGGAGCCTGATCCGGTGCAGGCGGCGCTCATTGCGGAGCTGGCCGGCGCGTCCGGAATCACCGTGCACCTGCGCGAGGACCGGCGACATATCCAGGATCGGGATGTCGAACTCCTCCGGCGGCTGGTCAAGACCAAGCTGAACCTGGAGATGGCCGTCACGGAAGAGATGCTTCGGATCGCTCTGGCGATCAAGCCCGAGATGACGACGCTTGTCCCGGAGCGGCGTGAGGAGTTGACCACCGAAGGGGGACTGGACGTTGACGGGCGCGGCGACGAGATAGGTCAGGCCGTGCGCCGCTTGCGAGAGGGCGGTATCATCGTCAGCCTCTTCATCGACCCGGAACACAGCCAGGTATCGGCCGCTGCGCGCGCCGGCGCCGACTTCGTCGAGCTTCATACCGGATCGTATGCGGAGGCGAGGGGACACAAGGCCCAGCAGGCTGAGTTAACCCGCCTCATTCAGTCGGCGACAGCGGGAAGGGAGTTGGGCCTTCGGGTGAATGCCGGGCATGGCTTAGACTATCGCAATGTCGGTTCCATAGCAGCGATCCCGGAGGTGGAGGAGTTGAGTATCGGGCACAGTATTATGGCCAAAGCCATACTTGTAGGTCTGGAGCGGGCGGTCCGCGAAATGCTGTCAGCGATGGATACTGACCGTGCGAGGGACGGCGATGGTGATAGGCATCGGAATTGATCTGGTTCAGATCAGTCGATTTGAGCAGGTCGCCGCGCGCCACGGTACCCGCCTGCTGGATCGCCTTTTCACAACGGCGGAGCAGGCGCGTTTGCGAAGCTATCGATCGCCGGCGCGGCACCTCGCGGCTCGCTTTGCGGCGAAGGAGGCGGCCTTCAAGGTGCTCCGTACCGGATGGGGGCAGGGAGTGGTGTGGCAGGATGTGGAGATCGTGGGCGGCGGGCGTGAGCCGTCCAGCCTGGTCCTTTCGGGCCGCGCCCGCGACGTGGCCGCGAACCTTGGGATCATGCAGATGCTGGTAACTCTCACACACGATGACGACTACGCGATGGCCTGTGTCGTGGCCACTGACGGCAGATAGGGAGCGCGCGACGAGGAGGACACGATGGCCGTGAGCGTTGTGACGGCGAGTCAGATGCGGGAGCTCGATCGACGGGCAACAGAGGAGTACGGCATCCCGTCATTGCTGCTGATGGAGAATGCAGGGCTTCAGGCAGTCCTGGAACTGGAGCGCGCGTTTCCGCGCCTGACGCAATGCCGCGTGGTCATCGTCTGCGGCAAGGGCAACAACGGCGGCGACGGCTTCGTCGCGGCCCGTCACCTGTTCAACCGCGGGATCGCGGTCGAGGTCGTGCTGCTGGCTCAACCGACGGAGATCAAGGGGGATGCCGGGACTAATCTCGAGATTATTCATAAATTAGGTGTGCCGATCCATGAGGTGACGACCAGCCAGGGGCTCGACGCGAGCCGGTGGCTGGTCGAACGGGCCGATGTCGTCGTAGATGCCATCCTGGGAACCGGGATAATGGGGCCCGCGAAAGGCCTCTTCGGCGAAGCTATCGAGCTGCTCAACCGATCCGGCAGGCCGATCGTGGCCCTGGATATCCCCTCCGGCCTGAATAGTGATGAAGGGATCATCTACGGACCGAGTACCAACGCGGTCCTCACCGTTACCTTCGGTCTGCCGAAGCGGGGCTTGATCCTCTATCCGGCGGCCTCTTGCGCCGGTCGGAGCGTAACGGTGGACATCGGCCTCCCTCGGCAACTGGTCACTGATCCGCTTCTCGATGTCTCGCTCGTACAGGCCGAGGACCTGGTGAGCGCGCTCCCGCGACGCGATCCGAATGCCCACAAAGGGACGTATGGTCACGCCCTGGTCCTGGCCGGCTCGCCCGGCAAGACCGGGGCAGCGGCAATGTGCGCGCTTTCAGTACTTCGGATCGGCGCAGGGTTGGTGACGCTCGCATTGCCGGAGAGCCTGAACGACGCCATGGAGGCGAAGCTCACGGAGGTCATGACGGAGCCGCTGCCGGAAACTCGGGAGCGCACGGTTGCCCACGCCGCCTTGGAGAGGGTCCTGGATCTGATGCAGGGCAAACGGGTGGTCGCGATCGGTCCCGGCTTATCCACCCATCCCGAGACCGCCGAGCTGGTCCGGGCAGTCGTGAATACCGCCAGGACACAGATCGTGGTGGATGCCGATGGAATCAATGCCCTTGGACCGAACCTGGAAATGCTGCGCGATGTTTCACTCCCGCCAATCCTCACCCCCCACCCTGGAGAACTCGCCCGTCTACTCGGCATCGATCGGGATGAGGTGGTCCGGCACCGGATTCCGATTGCGCAGAAGGTCGCCGAGAGTTTCGGCGTCCATCTGGTGCTGAAGGGCGCCCGCACCCTCATTGCGAGTCCGGACGGTCGGGTGGCGATCAATATGACGGGGAACCCGGGGATGGCGACGGGCGGAACGGGTGATGTGCTGACGGGTCTGATCGCCGGCCTCCTGGCTCAGGGTGTGAGCGCCGGCCTGGCAGCCAAAACCGCGGTCTACCTGCACGGTCTGGCCGGGGATCTCGCGGCCGAGGCGGTTGGCCAGGAGGCGATGGTGGCCTCCGATCTGATGGCGCAGATCCCGGAGGCCATTCGGCAACTGAAGTCCCATACGATGCCGGCGGAGAGTTAACAAGTTGGGTATGGGTGCATCACTTTCGTCGGTGGTCGTGTATCACTCAGCCTCACCCGAGCAGACGCGCGCGCTGGGGAAGGCGGTCGGCAAGCTTACGGATGCAGGCGATGTGATCGCGCTCATCGGTGAGCTTGGAACAGGAAAAACACTCTTCGTCGGGGGATTGGCCGACGGACTTGGCGTAGACCCGGCGGCGTACGTGAGTAGTCCGACCTTCACGATCATGCACCGATACTGTGGCCGCCTTCCCCTTTACCATATCGACCTGTACCGTATCGAGACGCCGGAGGCATTTGTCGGCTTGGGGCTGGATGAGTATCTGCAGGGGGATGGTGTGGCAGCGATCGAGTGGGCCAATCATGGCTGGGGGTACTTGCCAAAGGAGATGCTGACGTTCAGACTTCAGCATACCGGGTCGGATACGCGAGCGATCGAGATCGTTCCGGTCGGCGATCGATATATGAGGTTGGTCCGTGAGCTGATGCGCGATGTTACAGTGGTGTGATGAATCGCCGTCAGGTCGTAGCCTGGACCCTGTACGACTTTGCGAACTCATCCTTTGCGGCGGTCATCGCGGCGACCATCTATGCGACCTACTATGCCCAGGTTGTCGTCGGCAACGTTCATGGGGAGGGTGATCTGTGGTGGGGACGACTGATCTCTACTTCTATGGCCATTGTGGCGCTGACCTCCCCCATCCTGGGGGCCATTGCTGACCGGGCCGGGATCCGCAAGCGTCTTTTCTTCATTACCACTTACCTGAGCGTCGGCGCTACTGCATTGATGGCAACCGTGGAGCAGGGGATGGTGCTCCGGGGATTTGTGCTGGGCGTTCTCGGCATGGTGGGATTTGAAGGGGCGCTGGTCTTCTACAACGCCTATCTCCCGGATATTGCTTCCCGGCAGTGGCAAGGACGCGTCTCAGCCTACGGTTTCGCGGTCGGCTACGCCGGTTCAATTGTGGCCCTTCTCGTTGCGCTCCCATTTGTGAGAGTAGGCGCGCTCGACTGGTGCTTCCTGTCCGCGGCGGTGCTCTTCGGGCTCTTCGCCATCCCATCCTTTCTGATCCTTCCAGAGGATCGGCCCGGCCGGATCGAGGTTATTGAAGCGGTCTGTGAGAGCGTTCTGGGCACAATACAAACGGTCAGGGATGTGCTCACGTTCCGTGAACTACGGCGGTTCCTCGGAGCCTATCTGTTGTACGAGGATGGTGTGAATACGGTGATATTCTTCTCCTCGATCTTCGCGGCCAGGACGCTCGGCTTTGGGATGGCGCAGTTGATCGGTCTGTACGTTCTCGTCCAAGTTACGGCATTGATCGGGGCCTTCCTGTGGGGGAAGCCCACTGATTACCTTGGCCCGAAAGTCGTCGTACTCTGCATGTTAGTCCTCTGGATCGGTGTGGTGATCGCCGCCTATTTCGTCGAGGCACAGCGGCAGTTTTACCTTCTTGCTGCGGTCGCCGGCTCCGGTCTCGGCGCGATCCAAGCCGCAAGCCGAACCTTCATGGCCAGTCTGATTCCGAAGGGGCGAGAGGGGGAGTTCTTCGGCTGCTACGCCCTCTGCGGGAAAACCGCGTCCATCCTTGGGCCTCTCGTCTTTGGCGCGGTGTCTTACACCCTGGCAGGCAACCAGCGCGCGGCGATTCTTGCTATCGGGCTGTTTTTCCTCATAGGTCTCATTCTGCTGGCGCGTGTGCGGGCCGGGGGACCGACCAGTCAGGCTGGGGAGATGATCCCTGGCGTCTCTTGCACTGGGATATGATCGTGCTGAGGCCCTTGCCGGATCAATTCGTCTGTAGTATCGTCAGATTGCCATGCTGGTGATGGGGATAGAAACATCGACAGTGCAGGGAGGGGTAGCGCTCGTATCAGGGCAGGGAGTGTTCTGCGAATATACTCTGAATGTCAAGGCGACGTACAGCGAGCGACTGTTGCCTTTGATCGATCGAGCCTTGCAGGATGCCGGGATCACCATGGGCCAAGTCGAAGGTCTCGCCGTGGCTGTCGGGCCGGGCTCCTTCACCGGTCTGCGAATCGGCCTGAGTACCGCCAAAGGTCTGGCGGTTGCGGGGGGTCAACCGCTGGTCGGCGTATCGACCCTTGAAGCCATGGCCTGGACGCTCCCGTTTTGCGCTCATCCGGTGTGTCCCATCCTCGATGCCAGAAAAGGTGAAATCTATTGTGCCCTGTTTCGCCACGAGGGAGATCGGCTGATCCGCCTGGCGGACGATGCGGCCGTCGCGCCGGATGAGCTGTTGAACCGCATTCATGAGCCAACCGTGTTCCTGGGTGATGGCGTGGCGTCCTACGAAGGGCTGTTGCAATCGAGGCTGAAGGAGCTGGCGCTTTTCCCCCCTCTCTCTGGACGCGGAGGACGCGCCGCTGCTGTCGCAGAACTGGGACGCCGCCGTCTCCTGCAAGGCCACCGGGATGATCTCGCCCAACTGGCCCCCCATTATCTGCGGCCATCCGAAGCGGAGTTGAAACGCCTTGGCAGATTCGCTCAGGTAGGTTCGTAGTACCGGGACGCAAGCCCACATTATGATGATGAGTAAGACGAGACTCGGAGTCACGTGCGATGTGATGCGCAGAGAAGACCTGCCGGAGGTTCTGGTCATTGAGAGCCTCTCGTTCGCCGAACCGTGGACCGAGGAGATGTTCTTGCACGAGCTGAGTTCCGAGCGGATCGCCGAATCGCTCGTGGCTAGGATGGACGAAGGCTCTGGCGAGCGAATTGTGGGCTTCCTGTGCGCGTGGATCGTTAGCGGGGAGTTGCATATTAACAATATCGCGGTGCATCCGGGCTATCGAGGTCGCGGAGTCGCCTCTCAACTGCTGGATACGATGCTTGGCCGAGCCCATATCAAGGGTGTGACAGTGGGCTACCTGGAAGTGAGGGCATCGAACGAGGCGGCTGCTGCGTTGTACAAGTCTTACGGTTTTCAGCCGATCGGCCGTCGCCGCAACTACTACGAACACCCGCGGGAAGATGCCATCGTAATGCGCAGGGAGCCGCTCTAACTTCACGGGGGCCTGGTATACTCAGAAATAAAGATTGCAATGGGTCATTGCGAGCGCAGCGAAGCAATCTAACCGTTCTTCGCCCGCAAGTTTCCCGATCTCATGAAAACAGGACGGTGAGATTGCCACGCACTCTTCGGGTGCTCGCAACGACAGTCGAATGAACGGGTTGCCTTGCCAAGCGCTATTCTTGAGTTGTAAAATCTGCTTTCAGCCTTCTGCGGCAATAGGCTATAGTAAGTGAAGTAAAAGAGGAGCGGGTGGTAAGCGTAGCTGGGGGAGAAGGAGCACAGATGATCGATAAGGAACTGCTTGAGATCTTGGCGTGCCCCGCCTGCAAGGCCGAGGTGGTGCTCGACGAGCCTGCGTCAAGGATCGTCTGTACCGCCTGCGGGCGGCGCTATCCTGTTCGGGACGGTATCCCCGTCATGCTGATCGACGAGGCGGAGTCTGGACCGCCGTCGAAGCAATAGGGCGATACGTGGTGTCCAAGGTCAGGGTCAGATTCGCGCCGAGCCCGACAGGATATCTGCACGTTGGAGGGGCCAGGACCGCGCTGTATAACTGGCTGTTCGCCCGCCATGAGAACGGAGATTTCATTCTTCGCATTGAAGATACCGATGCGGAACGATCTACAGATGAATCGACGACGACGATCCTCGAGGCGCTTCGCTGGTTGGGCCTGGACTGGGATGAGGGTCCGGAAGTGGGCGGGCCGGTTGGACCATACCGCCAGGCTGAGCGCTTGAAGCTATACCAGGAGTACGCCCAGAAACTCCTGGATGAAGGGAAGGCCTATTACTGTACCTGTACGCCGGAAGAACTGGAGACCCGGCGCAAGACAGCGCTTGCGGCTGGGACCTCTCCGAAGTACGACGGCCGCTGCCGTCAACGGGGTAACGACCTGGGGGGAGTGGGCGGAAGAGGCGCTGTCGTCCGCTTGCTGGTCGGGGAGGACGGGAGCATCGAGATTGCGGACCTCGTTCATGGCCCCATTCGCTTCGAGACCGGCGATCTGGATGACTTCATCCTCCTCCGCTCCGACGGGATGCCGACGTACAACTTTGCCGTCGTGGTGGATGACGTGCTGATGGGCATTACGCACGTCATCAGGGGTGATGATCATATCTCGAATACGCCACGTCAGATCACGCTCTATGAGGCGCTAGGCCTGTCAATCCCTTACTTTGCCCATATCCCGATGATCCTAGGGCCTGATCGCACCCGCCTCTCGAAACGGCATGGCGCTACGTCGGCCTTGGCCTACCAGCAGATGGGCTACCTGCCTGAGGCGGTTGTGAACTACCTGGTGCGGCTTGGCTGGTCGTACGGCGACCAGGAGATCTTCACCCAGGACGAGTTAATCAGATACTTCAGCCTCGAGAAGGTGGGCAAGACTCCCGCGGTCTTCGACCCGGTTAAGCTCGAGTGGCTGAATGGCCAGTATATTAAGAAAACCGCCCCTGATCGACTGACGATGTTGCTCAGACCTTTCTGGGAAGCGGCCGGCGTGAGTCGAGAAGAGATGGACCAGAGGGGTGAGGGCTGGCTACAGCGGGTAGGCGGCCTTTTTCAGGAGCGGGCCAGAACCCTGACGGAGCTCGCGTCCTCGTCGAGGTTCGTGTTTGATGGGAAGATCGAGCGCGACAAATCTGCAGTGAGAAAAGTTCTCACTACGGAAGCAAAAGAGAGGATCCGCGCGCTCGTGCCGGAAATCGAGGCGTTGCCGACCTTTACTGCCGCACCCCTGGAGTCGCTGTTCCGGACGAGGGGGACGGCCCTCGGTTTGAAGCTGGTCGACTTGGCCCAGCCGTTCAGGGTTGCGCTGTCTGGAAAAACCGTCAGTCCCCCCATCTTCCCGATTATGGAGTTAATGGGATGGGACGCGGTGCGAAGTCGGGTAGAAGAAGCACTGGAGGAGGCAGGATGAAGATTGAGGCGCTGCTTGATGAGCTTCGGCAGGAGTTCAACAAACTTGATCGGGAGTTCAGGCTGGAGATTCCGAAGAAGATTCAGGTCGCCAGGGAGTTAGGTGATCTGCGGGAGAGCGGCGAGTACGAAACGATCAAGGATCGGCAGGGGTTTGTCAAGGCCAGAATGGCCTTCCTGCAACAGCGGATCGCGGAGATCAGCAAGATTGATCTGAGAGCTATCCCGAAAGACCGCGTCGCTCTGGGCAGCACCGTCCATCTTGTGGACGAAGAAACCGGGGAGGAATGCGTCTACACCCTGGTTTTTCCCGAGCTGATGGACAGCACACGTGGCTGGATTTCGGTGGCCTCCCCGATCGGGCGAAGCCTCATCGGCAAGCAGGCCGGCGATCGGGTCGTCATGAATATGCCAAGTGGGACCAAGGCTTTCGAAATGATGAGGCTTCAGACGCTGCACGAGAGATCACAAGGCAACTCCGATGGGGCGGGCTCATGACACTCAATCGTACCCTGCAACCTCTCGTGGTCATTGCGAGCATAGCGAAGCAATCTCACCGTTTTTCACCTTGACTTTTCTCTACTGTTTGTAGATAGTGTGAATGTCCAAAGGGATTCCCTTTGGACATTCATTTTTGCTTGGGGGGTCGTCCAACGGTAGGACGGCAGACTCTGGATCTGCTTATCGAGGTTCGAATCCTTGCCCCCCAGCCAACTCGTGAACAGTTGTTATATCGCCGTTAGCCAGCCCCCGCATAATTCTCGTGCGCCATCAGGCTTTCTATCGAGTGCCCCCGACAATTGACTCACTGTGGTCTACTGTTCGGGTGTAAGCGCGGCCCTGCAGGTGCGTAGCGTAGGTAGGAACGCCCTCCGTGACGACCGAGAGACCAGCCGGCGTAGTGGACGTGTAGAGCGTGCGAATGTCGCTTGAGGCCTGATACCGCTCCCACGGGCCGGCGCTGCGAAGGACGGCGGCCAGTCCCTTGTCAAGAGCAACCAGGATTACAATGTCGGTACTTCGTGCATGCCCCTAGCTCATGCTGTCGGATGCAGTTGTCGAAGTGTCGAAACCAGAACGCTCTCAGCCTCAGAAGCTCGCCTACCCGAAACCTCGACACAGATTGCTTGGTCGTGAGGGAGCGGTATCGAGACCCGGGCAGCACAGTATGGGCAAGACACTTCAACGTACTCGGTGGGGTCGTTCTCCCCCATCTGCTCGGTCACAATGAGTCCTCTTCCGGCACATATCGGACAAACGAAATCATTCGGTATGTTAATCGAAAATGTCAGGCAACGATGTAGCCGTTGCCAAGACTACCCGGCTACTTGGGTTGAATAAACTTTGTCCATTCATCCATCGTTGCCACAGGATGGATCGCACCTTGCTGCGTTGGGATAAGGGGCTCAAAAAACTCAAGCATGCTACGATAGTCTTTAGCTTGCACAATGATGTAGTAGACATGCTCTGTTGCGCCAACATAGGCTCCAAGAATTTTGAGTCCCTTCTTTGCTGCTTCCTCACGTTTAGCCCAAAAGTCAATGAGCATTTGAGCGCCTTCTTTACACCTGCCTGGGCAATTTTCCGGAGTATGGGTCCAATGGGCAACAAAGTGCATCCCAGCGTTTTCGATTTTTTCCCCTGTAGAGGTCATTTTCTCATCCATTTTCGTCTCCTCAACTACACGGTTGCGTTTTGATACTAAGGCAGCTACTGGGCAACCCATTCAGCAGCGTTCTGACTATGAAGTAGATTGGTCGGCTTACTCTCGTTAGCTATTTTCGTAGTTAGCGATGATTCTATTGTGTTGTTCAACGATGGGCAAGGAATTTCTGGCTATGTCAAATGGGAGCAACACTGCACGTATTGTTGTCAACCTATTCCACTCTAGCCGAACCACTCTCCGGGCTCTGGACTCCTCTACCGCCGCGATTCAAAACATGGATATAGATCATCGTGGTGCTGACATCCCGATGACCCAACAGCTCCTGGACCGTCCGGATATCGTAACCCTTTTCTGGCAGATGGGTGTGGCAAAAGAATGGCGAACATTAATGAAAATCGCGGCTGGGGGCGGTGGCGAGGTCGCGGTGTATTGGCGGCTGCCAGAGGCGTTCGGCGACGAGATGGACGACGCCCTGTCCTGCCTGTGCGTGCCTGCCTGTGTCGTGCTCGGCACGGCAGACAGGTCCGCACGCAGACAGGTCGACCTGTAGGGTCCCGGTGACGCCTAGGAAGGTAGCCGTCTTGGCCAAGGTGGCATGCCGCTTAAAAACGTTCGGCCAGAGGACGATGTTGACAAAGCCGGTCTCGTCCTCCAGCGTCATGAAGGTGACGCCGCCTGCGGTGCTGGGCCGCTGGCGACAGATGACCAGACCGGCATAGCGTACCCGCCGACCATGCCGCATGGCGGAGATCGCGCGGGCATCCAAGAGTCCCTTCGCCTTCAGCGCTTCCCGCAAAGGTGCGAGGGGATGACCCCGAGGGCTGTGGTCAGTTCGCCGATAGTCCCAGGCGATCTCTTCGCTGGCGTCAAGCGGTGTAAAGGCGGGGATGGTCTCTTGGACGATCGTCGGCAGGGAGGTCGCAAAGGCATCGAGTCCCAGCGCCTCCCACAGCGCCATCCGGCGATCCAGCCTGTCCTGAGTAACGCTGGAGGAGCGAAACCTCTCGAAGGCGCCCGCCTCAGCCAGTGCCGCGAGTGCTCCTTTGTCCAACTCGGTGCGATGGACGAAATCTGTAAGCGACGCGAAGGGCGCGATGCGGCCTGTCTGCGTGCAACGCACAGGCAGGCGGGCGCCCTCGATTCGCATCCAATCGTCTTCGCCCAACCCCTTCACGTACCGCAGGCCCATCCGTACGGCAGAGCCGCCCATGCTCTGCGGGCAGGGCTCCAGGATGCAGTCCCAGGCGCTCGCCGATACATCCACGGGTCGCACGATGAGACCGTGGCGCTTGGCATCCTCGACGATGGTCGCCGGGGCGTAGAAGCCCATCGGCTGGGCGTTCAGCAGCGCGCAGGTGAACTCCGCCGGGTAGTGGCGCTTGAGCCATGCGGTCGCATAGGCGATCAGGGCGAAGCTGGCGGCATGCGCTTCGGGAAAACCATACTCGCCGAAACCGCGAATCTGGGAGAAGACACGCTCGGCAAATTCTGCTGCGATTCCCTTGGCCTGCATGCGCGAGATGAGGCGTTCGCGGTGGCGCTCGATTCGACCCGGCCCTCGCCAGGCTGCCATGTCGCGCCGGAGCTGATCCGCCTCGCCGGGGGTGTAGTCGGCGGCGATCATCGCCAGACGCATCACCTGTTCCTGAAACAGCGGCACCCCCAGCGTCTTCTCCAGTATCGGTCGAAGGGACGGATGAGGGTAGAGGACCGGCTCCTCGCCGCGTCGGCGACGCAGGTAGGGGTGGACCATGCCGCCCGTGATGGGTCCGGGGCGGACGATACTCACCTCGATGACCAAGTCGTAGAAGGAGCGAGGCTGAAGCCGCGGGAGCATCGCCATCTGGGCCCGGCTTTCGATCTGAAACACTCCCACGGTGTCGGCCTGCTGGATCATCTCGAAGGTTGCCGGATCGTTGGGCGGGATGGCGGCCATAGAGAGATCGAGGTTGCGGTGTTGCTTCAGCAGACGGAAGCAGAGATCGAGGTGGCTGAGCGCTCCCAGCCCCAGCAGGTCCACTTTGAAGAGACTCAAGGCCTCCAGGTCGTCTTTGTCCCACTGGATCACCGTGCGGCCCGGCATGGTGGCATTCTCGATGGGGACGATGGTCCAGATCGGATCATGTCCCAGCAGGAAGCCGCCGGGGTGGATGGAGAGATGGCGAGGCGTCTCCAGGATCTCGTTTGCCAGCCGCAACAGATGCCGGTGCAGCAGCGTCTCTGGGTCAAGACCGGCCTGTCGCAGTGTCTCCGGCTCGATGTTGCCGTGGTGGGAGAGGAGCTTGGCCAAGCGGTTCATGGAAGTCTCCGGCAGGCCCAGCGCCTTGCCCACGTCCCGGACCGCCGACCGAGGCCGGTAGCGGATCACATTGGCCACCATCGCAGCATGGGAGCGCCCGTAGGTGTCGTAGACATGCTGAATCACCTCCTCGCGTCGGTTGTGCTGGATATCCAGGTCAATGTCGGGCGGCTCGGCGCGCTCCTTGGAGATGAACCGCTCGAACAGCAGTCCCATCCGCACCGGGTCGATGGCCGTGATTCCGAGACAGTAGCAGACCGCCGAGTTGGCCGCCGATCCCCGCCCTTGGCAGAGGATCGCCCGTTGTCGGCAGAACTCGACGATCTCCCACATGGTCAGGAAGTAACCCGGGTAGTCGAGGGCGCCGATGAGGTGCAGCTCCGTCTCGAGCTGCCTGAGGACGTCTGACGGAACGTCATCGCCGTAACGGCGTCTGGCCCCGTCGAAGGTGAGCTGCCGCAATCGCTGGGCGGAAGTGGCGCCGTCCGGGAGACGCTCCGAGGGATAGCGGTACCGAAGTTCGGCCAGGGAGAAGGCGCAGCGGTCGGCCACTTCCTCAGTTCGGGCGATAGCCGCCGGATCGTCGGCGAACAGGATCGCGAAGTTATGAGGCGACTTAAGATCATGCTCGGCGTTAGGCTTAAGTCGACGACCCGCAGCCGAGACAGCGACGCCATAGCGAATAGCGGTCAGGACATCCTGTGTGGGGCGACGGGCCTTGGTGTGATAGAGCACTTCCGTGGCCGCCACGAGGGGCAGGCCATAGCGGGCGGCGCGCGCCCGCAGTCGAGCCTCCGTTCGGACCTCGGAGGCTTGGCGGTGCCGGACGAGAAGTGCATAGAGTCGATCGCCGAAGGCCTCGCGCAGCAGGCCCAACACCTCACCAGGACCTGTCTGTGCGTCTCCGCACGCAGACAGGTCGGCCTCGCCCGCAAGCAGGCTCTGCTCACCGCCCCACAGCGCAATCAGGCCGTCTGCGTGCCGGCAGACCTCTTCCCATGTGACAGACGACTCCCCCTTTGGGGAGCGAAGCCGTCCGGTGGTGATCAACCGGCAGAGGTTGCTGTAACCGTCCCGATCCTGAGCCAGAAGAACGAGGATCGAGTGACCTGTCTGCGTGCGGGGACGCACAGGCAGATCGGCCAGCGTGACCTGTGCGCCTATGATCAGATGCAGATCGAGCTCTTTCGCCTTGGTATGCGCCCGAACGATCCCATAGACGCCGTCGCGGTCGGTCAGCGCCAGCGATTTAAGCCCCAAGCGGTAAGCTTCTTCAACCAACTCGTCGGGGTGGCTCGCGCCTTCAAGGAATGAGAAATGACTCTTGCACCAGAGTGGTGCATATGAAGCCATAGTTCTGAAAACCCCCTCACCCGCGTCGTTGCGAGGGAGCGTAGCGACCGAAGCAATCTCACCGTTCTTGATGATCTGTAGAGCAGAACGAGTAGATTGCCACGCTCCCGGTGGTCGCTCGCAACGACATGCTATGTAAATGTATCTGTGTATTACAGCTAGTTATGACGTTTTACTCAACTGTTCCATGAAGAAACCAATAACGGCGATTCAGGTCGTAATAGACCCAGAGCAGCTCGCCGCGCCGAGTCTCGGCGAAGTAGTAGTCGCGATGCGTCTCTGCCTGTGCGTGCTCGCACGCAGACAGATCCCGTCCCCACCATCCGCCGCTGATGATATACGGTCCGTGCAGGTGTGAGCCGGGCGGTAGACGCAGCGGGATCGGCTTGGCAAAGATCCGACGCACCAGACTCCGCTTTGCGGTCCCTAGCGCCTGCTTCCTGGTTCCTGGTTTTACCTCTAATCTCCAACCCTCAATCCCCAACCCCTGTTCTAATGGCTCCCACCTAAAACTCGCTTCAGGCAGGTGACCGTCCGCGAGTCGTACTCGTCCTACCGCCTCATCTCCAAAGGTAGCCCGGATGCGGGCCAGCGCCCGATTGGCTGCCTCCAGATCGCGCCGGGGCCGCTCTACGACCTGTCTACCGTGCCGACACAGGCAGGTCAGTCGATACTGCTCGGCTGGCGCTGGGATACCCGCTGCCATCAACTCCATCTCAATCACCCCAGCCGGCAGTTCTATCGCATCAAGCCGCAGCCGAACCAAATCGAGGATCTGTACCGGATCCAGCGTCGGGGCCGCTGGACAGACGTGCTCCTCGCGCCACCTGTCTGCGTGCGACGCACAAGCAGGTCCGTTCCCGCCTGCCTGGCTGGCAGACAGGTCCAGCCGGAGGCGAAGCGTGAGCCAGACAAGCGTCTCGCCTCGGACGACTAACGCTTTGAGTAGCGGATGGAGCAGCCCTTTTAGGTGGAAGAGCAGGCGCGTCGCGTCGGTCTCGGGATCGTCGAGGACGAGCCGTTGCCGGATCGGCTCTTGTAACTTGCGTGGCTGCAGAGGTGTCCATAACTCGCCGGACGCCATCCGGTGAAGGCGATAGGCTGCTGGTCCGAAGCGTGTGAGCAGCCCGCCGGCCGGAAGGGCGAGGAACGCGCCTACGGTCGTTACACTCAGCTTCACGAGCGTATCCCGGAGGTCCGGATCAAGCTTCAGGTGTTCGAGCCGAACCTGCCGCGCTGCGGCGCGCTCATCGGCGGGATTATCAAATACCACCGTCCCATCCTGCGCCTTGGCCATGGCATAGGTACCAAAACGTGTGAAGCCTACGACTACCGTCGCGCGAAAGCCCACGTCGTTCAGGTCGGCCGCGATCAGCCGCGCCCACGCCTCATACGACCGATAGAGGCGAGTAAGCCCTATTCCGTTGAGCCAAAAGACGCCGGGCTCCTCAGTGGACGGCTCGACCTCCGGCGTAAAGCGTCTGAGCTGTTCCGCAACTGCCTCGACCGCCTCGTCGATTTCGACTGACGGGATCACGCCGGCCCGCAGGTCGGCCGCAAGCGAACAGCCGGCGGCGTAGCGGAGACCTGGACGCACGCCGGCCTTCCGCGCTGCTGTATTCACGTAGCAGATGAGCCCTTGTGGTCTATCTTCAGCAGCCACGGCCACCGGGCAGGCCACCCACTCGGGATGACGCCGGAGCAAAAGCTGCAAGGGGAGGGCAGGGAGGCTAACGCAGGCCATCCGGTCCATGACAGACCTCCGCATACCGCCAGGTCGGACCTCGACGCTTATCCTTGAGGACGGTAAGCCCACACGAAAACCGGCCATCGGCAAGCCGCTCTCGCCGAGCGGCAACCCTGAGAGAGACGAGTGGACCCAGCGACGGGGCCTCATCCCCCTTCGCCGTAAGGCAGAGGAGCGCGGTCTGATGCTTGTGCGCAAGCCCTGCCAGACGGGTCTGGATCGGAGTAGGCACATTGATATTGGCACCCAAGTCGAGTACGATCAGGCCGAAGGCGCCCGACCGTACGAGTTGGTCCGCGGCGCGAGCCGCGGCCCTGCTGTCAGGGACCCGGACAATCACCATGGCGTCGAAATCGATTCCTCCCTCAGCTACGTCGGGAGGATAGAAGAGGCTGTTGTCACGTGTGATCCAGACTACCGGCTCCCCATGCCGCTGCGCCTCCAACACCAGCCCGAAGGCCAGCGTGAGCGGGGCCGTTGCCCCCATACCCGAGATCTCCACCAGCCGCCCGGCGATCTGCTCAAGACTCCACCATGTCTCTTGTGTGCTTCTCTCTCGCCGCAGCAAGAGGAACTGGCTACCATACAATTTCTTACTATACATATGACTAATACTGTGAGCCAAAAAAACACCCATCCATCAGTGACTGCAAGTGCGCAGAGGTCGGCTTGAAGATAGAGCCTTCCGTGTCGCGCTCTCCGGCACCTCATCCCAGGTTTTGCCGTCCAGGATACGACCCGCGCGCTTCTTGTTCGTACCGCCCCATTGCTTGAAGAAAAAGGGTACGCTGGCCTGACGACATGCCTGCAAGATTTCGATGACCCATGATCGCTCCATCGGACGCGCCCCCGGCCCTGATTCGCCGCCGACAATGACCCAATCGATGCCGCGCAGTTCGACAGCGCCAAGCGATTCCAACAGCGGCTCGAAGGAGATGAACTTCATGGCTGCCGAGGTGTATCGAAGGTGATCGATCCTGTACAGATACTGTCTAGCCTCAGCACTGACACCCATCCAGATGTTGTCCGCCCACGGCAGCGACGACGCCAATTGTCGGAGTCGCTCGGATCGCTTGGTGAGTATCTGGAATTGATGCCAGTGCGCCTGTCTCATCACCTCAAACACTCGCGTGACGTACTCGACGGACACCTCTTCGTGAAAGAGATCGCTCATCGAATTAACGAAGACCCGACGAGGCCGCTTCCAACTGAGTGGAAGCCGGAGCATCTGTTCCTGAAGCGTCACCTCGAAGTCGTTTCGGTAGTTGTAGTTGCCCATGGCCTGCAGGCGATGGGCCAGCCGCTCCGCATAACAACGTAGGCATCCTGGGCTAATTTTCGTGCAACCTGTCACAGGATTCCAGGTCGCGTCGGTCCATTCAATGCTCGTGCCTTGGGACACAGTGAACTCCCTACGGCAAATCAAGCTGAAGCATCCAAATCGACGGTACCTCCATCGCACCCGGCTTGAAGCAGGAATGGAAGAGCTTCTCGATAATCTGCGAATATCGGTTGGCTTCGGCCATTCGATCACCTTTTGGCTTCGATAAGCTTTACGCCTGTATGCTGATGATGACTTCTGGGACCGGGCCAGCGCAGTATCACCACCTCTTCACGCAGTTGATCCTTTGTTGCGGTTGCCAAACGGGTGCGAAACAATTCTATGCTCTCGACTTGATAACCCAGCGATTCGGCAATATCCGCCAATAACTGGCCCGTCCGAATCATGACTCGCAGGTAAGAGGCTTGATCCCCCACGACGTATGCCAATCGCGCACCTGTGCGCAGTATACGGTGCGTAATTCCGCAAGATGACGTGCCATGCCACCAAAATACAGTTTCGCAACTTTATGATACTGACGCTCGAAACCCGATGTTTTCCCGAGCTCGATTCTGCGCTGTTCGATTGCCTTCGCAATGCGCTGGATTTCATCCTGATCAGCGATCCACTTGTCGTCATCGTCCCCCTTGTACACTCCACGTGTATTGGAACGGACCAAGCCTTGCTTCAAGGCCTGGAGATCATCCTTGCTGTTGATGAAACCTAGCAATACCGACTCGAGACGAGTTGTCCTGGTGTAGTCCTTTTCATTAGGATACGGTGGCGAAGTAATGACGGCATCGATTGTGAAACCGGATAGGAGCTGTGAAATCCGACGAGCGTCCCCATTATAGACTGTCGCGGATGCACCACCCGTCCTTTGCAAACATCGAAGGTCAGCGGCGACCGTCTCGACAGTAGCCAGCCACGGCGCGACAACTGGGCTATCTGGCTTAGCAGGACCAATACCGACTTCCGGGCCAAAATGGAGATTGCTGATCACGTTGACAAGTGTTTTGCCTAGCGCCAACAGTTCATGGTTTCGGTACCGGTCGTCGCGGATTTGATCGAGGCACTCAAGCAGAACGAGTGTCTTATGCAGGGGAAGTGGGCTGATCGAATTTGCTAGGAGAAGTTTTTCCTTTTCCGGGGGAAGTTTCCGCAGGGCTTCCGTGCAGCCTGGGCCGGCTCCACGAGTCCGATTGAACAGCGGTAGGGGAGACTGATCGTCGAATCCTTCCGAAGCGAGCTTTTTACTTGCCAGTTCAGCCACTTCCCTGGCGTGCTTCAGAAGTTCGTCGGGGTCAGGTGACCAATCTGTCTTCACGATACTCGCAAAATACGCAAATGGATTCGCCTCCACTCCGACGCTCGGAATATCGAGTTTCTTGCATTCTACGATTGTCGTACCTGTCCCGCAGAATGGATCGAGAACCATGGAATCCCGGTCCATGCCGAACCGGTGTAGATAGTCGCGCACCAGGTGGGGTGGAAACGAAAGGACGAACCGATACCAGTCATGTGCGAGCCGATCCTCAGCCGCAAGCTTGTTCGAGGTGCCGTTTACAGAGCGCATGGGTGCTTGGAGATTTTGTTTCATAGTTGTACCATACCTAGACGAGGCTGATTCTCTTGCCTTTTCGAAGAGCTGTCAAGCGCAGGATCACATCCGAATTTTGTTCGTGAGTATCTCCCACCACATACGCCAGTCACCGAGGAAGCTGAGCCTGGGATATTTGAACGTGGCCGGCTTGTTATGTTCGAAGCAGAAATGACCGATCCATGCACAGGTGTAGGCTTGCACAAATGCCACCGGAACCAGCCACCACGTTTGCGTGACCACGGCAGCAAGAAGTAGCGAGACACCGATCGTGGTGCCGATGAAGTGCAGCAGTCGACAGATATGATTGGAGTGCTCGCTAAGGTACAAAGGATAAAACTCATCAAATTTCATGTACTTGGCTTACAGCTTCCGAAAGACGCCGATGACCTTACCCAGAATCCTGACGCGCTCCCCGTTCTCGATCCTAATCGGCGAGAACTGCTCATTCTCCGGCTTGAGAACGACCGTCGTGCCGTCCAATTGGAAGCGCTTGACCGTGACCTCGTCCTCGATCATCGCTACCACGATCTCGCCGGGGTGGGCCTCCGACTGCGCCGTTACGAGTACGAGGTCACCGTCAAAGATGCGGGCATCGCGCATGCTGTCGCCCTGAACCTTCAGGAGGAAGGTCTTCCCACTTCCGGTCCATTCCCGGGGAAGCGGATAGGTGGCCTCAACGTGCTCGTCGGACAGAATCGGCCGGCCGGCCGTCACCCGGCCGAGCAGGGGTGTAAGGGTGGCGCGTTGCTCCCGGCGCAGGTCGATGGCCCGAGCCCGCTTGGGCGTGCGTGTGAGATGGCCGGCCCGCTCCAGCCGCTCGAGATGATACTGGACGCCCCGGATGTAGATCTTCACGTGCTTGGCGATCTCGCGCTGCGTCGGGGGGGCGCCATGCCTGGCCTTATAGGTGGCGATGAAATTCAGGATCTGCCGCTGCCGGTCGGTGAGCGCCATCGGGTCTCCCTGGTTGTTCTCCTCTCAATCGTCTACACTCCTAGTATTATACATTAGACTACTACGTCAAGAAAAAAATTTGTTAGCGTGAAGATCAGCTCTTCTCGCGCACCTGTAATTCCTTAATCAGACGGGCAAGATAGATTCGCTGCAGGCCGAGGGCGCTCGCGGCCTTCGATTGATTGCCTCCCGAACGATGCAAGGCCTCCCGGATGATCTGTCGCTTGTACGCCACCACAGCCTCATGGAAGTCACGAGGTACATCTGATGCGGGCGACTCCAGTGCGCTGGTGAGGACAGTCAGTGGGAGGTCTTCCGAGGTGATTCGATCACGAGTGCTCAGAACAACGGCTCGCTCGATAAAGTTCGCCAGTTCTCTCACATTGCCCGGCCAATGGTAGTGTTGCAGCAACTCCCATGCATCCGGAGTGATCTCCTTGATTCGCTTGCCCAGGTTGTCGCAGTGTCGGGTCAGAAAGTGATTGGTCAGAGGGACAATGTCCTCTAGGCGGTCTCGGAGTGGGGGAAGAGAGACGGAGACGACATTGAGTCGGAAGAAGAGGTCCTCTCGGAATAATCCTTCCCGGATCGCTTTGTCCGGGCGTCGGTTGGTGGCGGCGACAAAGCGAAGATCGACCCGTATCGGCTTCGTCCCGCCAACCCGCTCAAACTCCTGCTCTTGCAGGACGCGGAGCAGCTTCGCCTGAAGGCGCGGCTTCAGGTCACCGATCTCATCGAGGAAGGCCGTCCCGCCATCGGCCAGCTCCAACTTCCCGTACTTGCGCTGGTGGGCGCCTGTAAAGGCCCCCCGCTCATGTCCGAACAGTTCACTTTCGAGCAACTCTTCCGACAACGCCACGCAGTTGACGACCACAAAGGGCTTATCCCGTCTTGGACTCCATTGGTGAATGGCTCTCGCGAACACCTCTTTTCCGGTTCCGCTCTCGCCCAGCAGGAGGATCGTCGAACCGCTGGCCGCCGCTCGCTTAGCGGCCTCGATGGCGTTCAGGATCGACGAACTGTGACCGATGATCGGCCGATCGTGTTCCCGGATCTCCCCCGAGAGCAGGAGGTTTTCCCGCTTCAGCGCCTCGCGTTCCAGCGCCTTACCGATGACCACTTCCAAATGACCCGGACTGAGCGGTTTGGTCAAGAAGTCGTAGGCGCCGGCCCGCATAGCTTCCACTGCCTTATCGATAGTGCCATACGCAGTCATTACGATGGCTGTCGTCTCGAGCCCCTCATCGCGGATCGCCTTCAGCACCTCGAGACCACTCTTATCCGGTATCATAAGATCGAGGAGAGTGATCGTCGGCGACTCCTCTCTCAGTCGCGTCAGCGCCTGGACACCGTCGGACGCCTCCACGACCTCACACCCCATAGCCTTCAGGCGATCACGCATTACCTCCCGAATGTCGTGGTCATTGTCTACGATCAGGATCTTGCTGTGGCTGGGGATCATCGTGCGTGCTCCGCATCGGCAAAGATTATCGTTTCATGAGTCTGCGCCAGAAGCTGTCGGGGCAGGATACTGTAGTGCCCCTCTGAAAGTCAACAAGACTTATGCGCCAGGAGAAATCGGATGCGGGTCGTCCCTTACGGGGTGAATGGGATCGGAGAACTCGATGAGGCGATTGCATAGGCAGCCCTGTCACGGTCTGCGACAAGGCCGGGGTCCATATCGGTATCGCTTCCTCCAATGGAGCCAGGATAGCGGATAACCCGGTCGATGATGAGCGGGATGTGCGGGTCGTAGGCCTCCACGTGGATGCCCCAGACTGAGCTGTTCCCTGATGGCTGCAGCGTATAGGCTACGGCCACCGGTACCCGTTGTCCATCTCGCTCCTGGTATACACCGGGCATCTCCCCGTAGACGTTATCCCGCAGACGCGCTAACCGCGCCAGATAATGGCTCTCCTGATAGGCGACGGGCATCTCTTCGGCGAAGCTTCCAACCGGCGTACTCACCTCTAGCTGTCCGGCCTCGGTGCGCCTGATAGTGGTGACGTTCTGGTAAGCGAACTGAATCTGATTCGGGTCCGCTCCGGGCTTGACAACGAAGGTGGATCGCAGTCGGTCGCCTGTGATCGTGTAGAGCAGATCGATACCCGGCCAGACGTCCCGATAGTGCAGAGTAGCAGAGGCAGGACGTCTGGTCTTCTCCGCTGGTTGGGAGTCGGTTGAGGGGCGGATGGTGGCTGGCGTCGACTCCTGCCATTGGGGGATCGCAGCCGAATTGCTACCCACAAAGTTGAGCGCACCGACCCAGCGCGAGGGGACGGTTGCTTGCTCCCGGGCAATTGGCCATCGGTTCCAAGTGATCTTTTGGGCGATGCCTGGAGAGAAGCTGGATCCGGTTAGGGTGAGCGTGAGACCCTGCGGCGTAAAGGACAGAATGGTTTCTCGCCCCTGAACATCGTAACTAACGCGAGAAGCCATCCGCCCTCGGTTTTCGATAAGAGCGACAGGGGACTGACTACGGGCTATCTGCATCGTTCCCCTTCGCGTCGCCTCTGCCGTCGGCGCGGATGAGTGCGCAGCCGGCGGCGGGGTGGCTGGGATGGCGGTAGTCCGGACGGCACTGGCAGGCCGCGTGTGGGAGGAGTCCACCAGCCCGATCGCCAACGCCCCGAGCGTCATCGCCAGCACCCCGGCACCGGCCCATCGGCTGGTGCGCCGCTCCGACCAGCCTGTTGGGGAGCCACTGCAGCAGATATGATCCGTCGCGCTGATCTTCAGCGTGGGCTCGTCTGACCTCACTGGTTGCTTGAAATACTGCTCCATGTTATGCCCCTCCGTTAAGATCTCTATCACGACAACTGTCCTTAATAACAAGAGGCATGCCAAAACGGAAATCCCACAATAGATTTCTCTAACTCTTCGATTTCAGGCTAGTTAATAGAGTGACTTGGCCAGCGGACAGAGAGGATCATATGCAAGAGGTAACTTTCACGTGAAACGGGATGTTTCAGTCGGTTTCACTCTGAAACATCAACGGCCCGTAGGCGTCAGCAGTTAATCTGGTAGGCCTCTGTCTATGAGAAGGGCAGTAAAAGGAGAAGTCCGGATTGTCGGATCGGTCTTATTCGCCGGAGTCCACCTGGCGGGAACCCCAGGGGATCTGATAGGCCTTCATTCGACGCCACAGTGTGGTGCGACTGATCCCCAGATCCTTAGCGACCAGCGCGAGATTACCTTTCCGCGACTGGAGTCGCTCCAGAATACAGTCTTTTTCAACCTGCGTTAGAGTAGGGCTCCCTGCGGACTTAGAGAGATCAGAGGGACTCGGCAGCCATTCATCCAGATCGAGCCTGGATCCGTTACTGAGAAGGACCGCTCGCTCTATCAAATTCTGTAATTCCCTGACGTTACCCGGAAAGTCGTATTCGTACAGGCGCTGCATGGCCTCTTGGCTCAGCCCTATGACCGGCTTCTTCAGCTTCTTGCACTGTTTTTCCAAAAAGAAGTCGACCAGCAAGGGAATATCCTCCCGTCGTTCTCGTAAGGGAGGAGTTCTGATGGGAAAAACACTCAGGCGGTAGTATAGATCCGCCCGAAAGGTGCCCTTTTTGACCTCTGACTCCAGGTCTCGATTAGTTGCCGCGACGATTCGAACATCGACCTGTCGGGATTCGGTCTCTCCGATCCGCCGCATCCTGCCATCCTGAAGAACCTGAAGCAGCTTGACCTGCATCGTAGGGCTCATCTCGCTGACCTCGTCCAGGAAGAGGGTCCCCCCGTGTGCCACCTCGAAGAGCCCTTTCTTGTCCTGTACGGCCCCCGTAAAGGCGCCGCGCCGATGGCCGAACAGCTCGCTTTCCAGAAGGGTCTCCGGTAGCGCCCCGCAGTTTTGCTCGATAAACAGTCTTCCTCGTCTCGGGCCGTGATGGTGGAGGTGGTGAGCGATTACCCCCTTCCCTGTTCCTGTTTCTCCGGTTAGAAAAATCGTAACAGAGCTATCGATGACCTTCTCCATGAGATCGAAGACCCGCTTCATGGCTGGGCTCTTGCCGATGATGGTGCCGGAAAGAGGATCCCTTTCGACCTCTTGCTTCAGATAGAGATTCTCCGCTTGTAGCCGTTCATTGGCCGTCTGAAGCTCCTTAAGGAGTCGCTGATTCTCCATGGTCAGCTCATAGCTTTCGAAGGCGCGCTTGACGGTGATCTTCAATTCATCCCGACTCCAAGGTTTGGTGATATATCGATAGATTCTGCCGGCGTTGATGGCTCGGATGAGGGACGTGGTGTCTGTATAACCTGTGAGGATCATCCTGATAGCCTGGGGGCGCTTGTCAATGGATCGCTCGAGGAATTCGACCCCTGTCATCTCCGGCATTCGTTGATCCGCGATGATGAGGGCGACTTCCTGCCGCTCCAGGATTGCCAGCCCCTCAGCGCCACTGCGGGCCAGAAAGACATCATAGTCCTCTTCGAACGTAAGGGAGAGAGTCGTTAAGATATCCCTTTCGTCATCTACGATCAGGATTCCGTATCGTTTCATCTCACACCCCCCTCCACTTCACCGGGAGCTCGACGGTGAACTCCGTCCCCTGGCGATCATGGCTCGACACGCGCAGGTTGCCGCCGTGCTTTTGGATGATCCCATAGCTGATGCTCAGGCCCAAGCCCATTCCTTCCCCCACCTTCTTTGTGGTAAAGAAGGGGTTAAAGATCTTGGCGAGATTCGCTTGAAGAATGCCGCAGCCGTTATCCTTGATGACGATGATGACCTTATCTCCATGGGAAGCCGTTCTGATCCAGACCTCTCCTGTCTCAGGGATCGCTTGGGCAGCGTTGAGCAGCAGATTCATGAACACCTGGTTGATCTGGCCGGGATGACATTCCACCTGTGGCAGACTCCCGTACTCTCGATGGATAGTGATCCGATCCTTGTACTCCTTTGTCAGGAGGCTGAGGGTTGTCTCGATTCCCTCATGCAGATCGACAGGCACAGGAGTGACATCATCTGCCCTGGCAAAGGTCCGGAGGTCCATGACAATCTTCGTAATCCGTTCCGTTCCCCGCTTGCAACTGGAAACCAGTTCATCCAATGCATTCAGGCCGAGTTCTGCTCCTTTTCTCAGCTCTTCCAGCTGCTGAAGGGCGGGCCAATCGGGCAGATCGAGCGCCTCATAGGCCTCGATGATCCCTTTCAGTCTCAGGACATGTTCCCTGATGAAATCCATATTGCAATGGACGACACTGATGGGATTGTTCAATTCGTGAGCCACTCCCGCCACCAGAAATCCTAAGGATGCCATCTTCTCGGAATGGAGGAGCTCGCTCTGGGTCTGGGCCAGCGCTTCCTCGGCTCGTCTCCGCTCGGCGATCTCACGCTGCAACTCTGTCGTGCGCCTCTCCACGCGCTCTTCAAGTGTATCGTGCGCGGTCTGTAACGCGATATCGCGTTCTTGGATCTGTATCAACATCTCATTTAATCCATCGGTGAGCACCCCAAGCTCATCGCGACCAGACCCTTGCACCCGGACCGAATAGTCTCGTGTCTCTGAGACGGCCTTCACCGTCCGCACCAGATGCTGGATCGGTTCGGAGATCACCTCTTGAAGTCGTGATGACACGAAGAAGGCCACCGCGGAGGAGGCAAGCAACACGACGATGGTGACGATGGCATACAATATAAGATGCCTCGCTACCTCCTGTAGATCGGACTGAAGCCAGATCGTGCCAATCCTTTCATGGTCAAGGACGATCGGCCGAAAGAGGGTCAAGCGCGTTCCCTCCAGGGTGTCGCCATCTGCTCGGGGTCTGAGGGGGATTACCTCCGGCTGCCGATCCCCACGATGGTATGTAGCGAAGAGGGTTCCCTCCTTCGTGTAGATAGCCGCCGAGTTGATTCGATGAATCGCTCGCAGTCCCTGTAGCGTCAGTTCTGCCCCCCCGGGATCGTTAAAGGTCAGCGCGGCCGTACTGTTCGCGCCCAGGATATCTGCTGTGCTCATAAGCTCACGCGTCATGCCAGACCGGAAGATTGCCAATTCGTAGATCACAAAGGCCGTCCCGGCCAGCACCAACGCCATAGCCGTCGTGAGTAGGGAGATGCCCATCAGCTTCTTACGGATCGGGGCATCCCGAAGGAAGCGCATCTTACTCCACCCCCTGGACGATCCTTGCCAGCTTGAGTAGTTGCGAGCTGATCTTCAGGTGTGCCCGCTCGGCGGCTTCGAGGTTGATCTCAAACCGGATCTTATTCTCGACCCTGATGAAGTTGATCGTCCCGCCGCTCCGGGCAAATCCTTCTACATCACTGACCACCAACGTGCCAGAACCCGCCAGTCTGTTCCAAATCTCCTTCAAGCGACCTGCTGCTTCGGGGCTGAGAAACAGGACATGAGCGAATTCCAGATCAGCCAGCCCCTTGAACCGTTTGACCACCACCGTACGGCCCTTTACCTCCTGCCCCTCAATAGCGGTAAGCGCATCCGATACGGGGCTCTCGCCCAGCACACCGATGATGATGGTGCTGTTGCGAAGCGCTTGAGGGGGCCACTCGACAAACTTAATGAACTGGTAGAGAAACGCCGCCTTGACTTGATACTCAAGGGGGGGTGGAGAGGCGGGCTCCGCAAGGGGCATCCCGCCCCCCACGAAACCGGCGACCGACAGCGCGACGAAGAGTGCGACCTTTCGAATCATATTCGCCCAGCGGCCAACCTTTAGATTAGAATCGCCACGTAGCCTTCACTACGGCGCTGCGCTGGATCTCTGTAGCGCTGATAGGGTCAACATCAACGCGACGAAACTCCGGATGGCGGTTGTCCAGAAGGTTCTGGCCGACCAGGCTCAGATCGAACGCCTTGGTTGGACGCCACCCCAGGCGGAGATCGAGTCGCAGGTAACTCGGAACTGCCGGGTTCAGGTCAGACAGTCGATCGACAAAGAAGGCTGCCGCATCGAACTGAAGATGCCAGGGGAGGTCCAGAAGAGAACGCGCCTGCACTTGGTGGCGTGGTGAATGTCCTATGTTGACGCCAATTGGGTGCTGGCCCGCATTGGGGTGGAGTTCGATATTAAGGTAGGAGTAGTTGAGATGGAGTTGCCAGAAGCTCAGAGGCTGCCAGGTAGTGGCGATCTCGATACCATACGTGTTCCCGGACATCTGGTTGGCGAACAGCAGAGGCTGCACGATATGAGGCAGGCCCGCGTCCGTCACAAGCGTAGGGGCGCCAGGATCGGCCGTTCCCAGGTTGTCATAGTGCGTGTAGAAACCGGCCAGATCGAGCGTCAGCCACTCGACCGGCTGTACCCGGTAACCCAGCTCGAAGGCGAGCGATTCCTCAGAGGTAAAGTCGGAGTTACCCACCGTTTGGACGAGCGTAGGAAGCCCGCCGGGGCCAGGAAACGCGGCGGTATCGATCCGCATATCGCGTCCCGCTCGAGATGGCGTCCGAACCGCCCGCGAGACCGCCGCCCATACCCGATTCCAATCGTTGGGGGAGTACAGCAATCGCGCGTTCGGCTGGAACTCGAAACCGGAGAACGAGTTGTGCTCGAATTTGGACCCGAGGGTAAGCGTGAGCCGATCCTGGATCAGCGCGATCTGGTCCTGGATAAATCCGCTTACCAGG
>JAGWQH010000063.1 GCA_028870115.1 Candidatus Methylomirabilota bacterium | reverse complement strand
GAGCTATATTCAAAAGGTGTGCAAATAGGAGAAAGGCGGTGTACCCTCTCGGGTGACATTTGAACCCACCGGGCAGACACCCGGTCAACGAGAGGAGAGCACCGCCATGACGAAGCAGACCACAGAACCGACCACCGAGTCAAGGGTAACATGGGAGCACCTGGAAACTTGGGTCCGGACCAAGATGCGTGAATGGGTGCAAGATCTGCTGGAGGCCGAAGTCGATGAGCTGCTGGGCCGCCGCAAGTCGGAACGGCGACCGGTGGTCGATAGCACCCCCGGCTCCCGCAGCGGCTACGGCAAGCCCCGGCGACTGACGCTGTGTAATGGCACCGTCACGCTCCGACGACCCCGCGTCCGCGATCTGACGCAGCGTTTCGTCAGCCGCCTGCTGCCCCTGTTCGCGCGACGGACTCAGGAAGTGAATGCCCTGCTGCCGGAGCTGTATCTCCATGGCCTGGCCCTGGGTGACTTTGACCTGGCACTGCGCGGGCTGCTCGGAGACGACGCCCCGCTGTCGACCACCACCGTCGCGCGACTGAAGGAGCGGTGGCATGCGGAGTACGCGCAGTGGATGCGTCGGAGTCTCGCCGACCTCCAGGTCGTCTACCTCTGGGTGGACGGGGTCTATGTCAAAGCCGGCCTCGAAAAAGACAAGGCAGCGGTGCTGGTCGTGCTCGCTGGCCTGAGTGACGGGCGCAAGGAACTGGTGGCCGTGGTCCCCGGACATCGGGAGTCGACCGAGGGCTGGTCGGACATGCTTCGAGACTTGAAGGCGCGCGGCCTGCAGACACCCAAGCTGGTGGTGGGTGATGGGCACCTGGGGATCTGGGCGGGCCTGCGCAACGTCTTCCCTGAGGCGCAGGAGCAGCGGTGCTGGAACCATAAAATTCTCAATGCCCTCGATAAGGTGACCACCAAGCGCCAGGCCGAGGCTCGGCTGCTGCTCACGCAGATCCCGTATGCCCCGACGCAGCAGGAGGCGGAGCAGCGGAAGACGGCCTACCAGCAGTGGTGCCGACAGCAGGGGCTGGAGGCGGCGGCTGCCGTGCTCGATCGGGACTGGGAGCGGATGCTGACCTTCTATGCGTTTCCCAAGGCGCACTGGGTGCACCTGCGGACCAGCAACCCGGTCGAATCGCCCTTTTCCGCCTTGCGGCTGCGGACCGATGCGGCCAGGCGGTTCAAGAAGGTGGACAACGCCACGGCGGTCATCTGGAAGATGCTGCTGGTGGCCCAGGGGCGCTTTCAGCGACTGCACGCCCCGGAGTTGTTGCAGGAGGTGTATCACGGCGCCACCTTTGTCAATGGTGTCCGGGTGATGGAGCACGAGTGGAGGGTTGCCGCCTAACTTTTGTTTGCACACCTCTTGACAAGACCTCTGCATCATTGGAAAAGATCGCAATGATCCAAACGCGATGTTCATCAGAATCAAACATAAAATTCACACCACGTCCATAACGTTCCTGTAGAATTTTCATTTGAGGAAGAACCTGTCTGGCCTTCGTAAAGAAATCCGTGATGGCTTGACGCTCTCGCTGTGCCACCTGTTCCGCGCCTAATTGGACAGCTTCCAATGCAAGTTTTGCTTTTTTGACTTGATATTCTGCCTGATCAACGGCCCGTTGGGCTGCTTCAACTTCTGTATTGAGCACGTGCCAATGTTGAGAGCGCAGGGTCATGATCTTGGAATGCTCCAATAGTGTATCAGAATCTGTAATCGTCATTTCGATCGGTTCTTGGACCAGCGCAACTTTCATCAGATACCTCCCTGTGAATTTCTCTCAACAGCTCTTTTCACCCCCACAGCGGTCTGAGCGTTACCTAGCTGGTCGTTGCTGTTTACCATGCACGTAGTAACCCGCTTCGTTCAGGGCCTTAGAAATGGCGGCTAACTGGCCTTCGGTGGCGCCGTTGTCGTTGCCAAAGGCGAAAGCCTCTTCGCGTACTCTCTTGAGTGCCGTCTTATCCGAAGAGGCAGGCAAGGTCCACTCCTTGGGATGGCCCCCTACAAACAGAATTTGGAGTTTCCCATCCACGACATTTGCTCTCATCCGAACCGTTGCTTTCACGCTGCGTCCCTTTTGTGCACTACGTTTTTTCCCAATGAGTTTCAGCCAGTCTCGGCGGAGTACGTCGTCCGGTGTCTCGTTAAAACGCCCCCGCTCTACAATCGCTTCCCACACCACCTGAGAAATACTGATCGTCTTCTTTTTCATGGAACTCCTCCCTTCGACAAAACACCTTGTTGCCACATTGGGACGATTTGGAATAACATAACAAATATATTATCAAGTAATATTGGATGTCAAGACGATTTTGCAATACAGGTATCGTATGTCCATGCCCTGATCGCTTTGTCCGACAAGGTGCTAGGTACTGCACCCAACTAACGGCGGCGCAGCCCATGTCCTCAAAAATAACTACGTGATCCGGCCTGTCCCGGCCCGTTTCCTAGTATAATTCTACGATTGTTATCCTTCGACAAGATCACTGTGTTGCTGTGCCGGCGGTAGTGTTCTAACGGGAACCCGAAGAGGGCTCGTAATTTTTCGTTGACAAAAATAGAACGCCCTTTTATAGTCGCACCGTTTTTCTTTCCGTTTTACATCAAGTCCATGGCAACGCGATGGTAGTGCGTGCTAAGAACGTGTTGCCTTATTGTGCCGAATGGTGTGCGAGGGGTGTATGGACCATCGAAAGAAAGAAAAGACCGAATATCTTGTTCAGGCCGTCGATCGAGCGCTTGACATTCTGGAGTCATTCGATTATCAGACAGGGGAGTTAGGCGTCACGGAACTCGCCGAGAAGCTTCACCTACCCAAGAATAACGTCTTTCGGCTTCTAGCCACCCTTGAGGTTCGGGGCTATATCGAGCAGGACAAAAAAACCGCCAACTATCGCTTGGGGATCAAGCCGTTCGAGGTTGCCAACGTCTTTCTTCATCATCTCGGTTTTCGGCGCCAGGCCAGGCCGATCATCGAAGAGTTAGTGGGCCAGTGCGATGAAACCGCTTATCTTGCCGTTCTGGACGGATCGGAGGTCATCTATGTCCTTGTTCAGGACACCAGCCAGATGGTTCGAGTCGCATCGTTTCCGGGGCGACGCCTCCCGGTGTACTGCACCGCCTCGGGAAAGGCGCAACTGGCCTATGAGTCGGCCGACCGGTTGGACAGCATTCTTGAACACCAGCCGATGCGCGCACTGACCGAGCATACGATTACCGACTCCCAGGCATTCCGGGACCATCTCCGCGAGGTGGCCAGGCTCGGGTTCGCCGTTGATAATGAAGAGTATGAGCCGGGGGTACGGTGTATTGCCGCTCCCGTAAGAGACTACTCTCGAAAGGTGGTGGCCAGTATCGGCCTATCTGGCCCTGTCCCCCGGTTCTCCCTTGAGCGGATCGAACATGAACTCGCCCCGCTTGTCAGGACAGCGGCGAGTAAGCTCTCCGAACGGCTCGGTTATGAGACGACAACCGGTCTAGCCGACTGATAAAACAGGATTTGATTATCTGACTATCGAACGCCTCATCTGTCTGCTTCACCTTGCAAGAGGACATAGCAGGCGCCCTTAGACATATCAGGAGGAGAGATGGGTCAGATTCCTACCGAATACCTGCCTCCAAAAGAACTCTGGCCGCAGCGTATTTACACGCTTCCCGAGTTGGCACACCTCCCTCAGCGGTTCAACAGCACAGAGGAGTTGTTGGATAAGACAGTAGCCGCTGGTAACGGCGGCCGAACGGCGCTCTACTTCGAGGACACGCAGATCCTGTATAAGGCGTTGCTGGATCAGGTCAACAGGTTGGGGAACGGGCTCAGGCGGCTGGGAATCGAGGAGGCGGACCGGGTGGTATTGCGCCTGCCGAACATCCCGCCGGCGATCGTGGCGAACTTTGCGGTCCTGAAAATCGGCGCGGTGGTCGTGCCGACCTCCATTCTCTTTTCCAGAGCCGAGATCGCGCACATCTGCAACAGCACGGAGGCCAAGGCGATCATCGTTGCCGCCACACAGCTCCCGGAACTCGAACAGGCGCAGCCCCTGCTTGATACTGTCAGGCATGTCATTGTCGTGGGCGGCGCGCCGGAGGAGGTCGAGCGTAAGGGATATCTGAGTTACCAGTCGCTTCTGAATACGAGCGATCCGACATGCGATCCGGTACGGCGGGATCGGATGGATCTCTCAGTCCTTCTCTTCACGTCCGGAACGACGGGGCCGCCGAAGGGGACGGTCCACTTCATGGAAGAGGCGCTGATCGTCCCTGACAGCTTCGGCAAATACTGCTGGCGCGTGACAGAAGACGATGTGCTCCTCAGTCCGGCTCCCCTGGCCATGGCGGCCGGTTACTCCGTCGCGGCTGCCATCCCGTATCGATTCGGAGCAGCCCTCTCCTTGTTGCCGCGCTTTACGCCGGAGGCGGCGTTTGAGACGATCGATCGCCACGAGGTCACCATCCTTTCTGCCCTCCCAACCGCCTACCGCAAGATGCTCCAGGTACCGGATGCCCGCACGCGCTACAACCTCAGTTCGCTCAAGCTGTGCACAGGCGGCGGGGAGTCGTTGACGGCTCAGACCTATTATGACTGGAAGGCCAGGTTCGGTCTCGAGATCTTTGAGGGACTCGGGACCACGGAGCTGATGTTCGTGTTTGCCAGCTCGGCCGGGCCGAGAAAGGTCAAGCCGGGATCGATCGGCCCCGCCGTTGCCGGCTACGAGCTCAGGGTGGTCAACGAAGAGGGGAGAGATTGTCAGCCTGGCGAACCCGGTGAGTTGCTGGCCAGGGGTCCAACGGGGACCGTCTACTGGCGCGATTCGGAAGCGCAACGGCGCGTCGTAACGGACGGCTGGTGTCGCGCCGGGGATATGGTCAGCATGGACGAAGATGGTTACATCTCGTTTCTCACACGCGAGGATGACCTGATCAAGAGCTCCGGATACCGGATCGGCCCTGAAGAGATCGAAGATGTCCTGCTGACCCACACGGCCGTGGCCGATGTCGGCGTGGTCGGCCAGCCTGACCCCGTCATGGGGCAGCGGACGAAGGCCTTTGTTGTACTTAAAGCCGGTCACCAGCCTTCCGAAGCCCTCAAGGCGGAACTGATCGAGTTCTGCATAGGGAAGTTGGCCGTGTACAAACTACCGCGGGAGGTGGAGTTCGTGGATCGGATGCCCCGTGCTACCGGCCCCGGCGGCCCCGGCACCAGCAAGCTGCTCCGGCGCCTCCTCCGCCAGCGGGGGCCAGATCAGGCAAAGGCATAACGGCCTATGTGCCGTCCGCGGAGGATTGGGAGCCAGGCCCCAGGACAAGGAGACCGAAATGAAGTGCATTTACTGTCAGGGGGAGATGAAAGTCGGTGCGGCACCATTTCACGTGGATCGCAAGGGGTACCACCTGCTTCTCGACGCCATGCCGGCCTATGTATGTTTCCAATGTGGGGAGGCGTATTTTGAGAGTTCTACGGTTGATCTCATCCAGGAGGCAATCAGGAGACTCGATGACCAAACCGCAAGGCTCGCCAAGTCTGCGTGAGGCGCTCACCGAGTACAATGTCCAAACCAAGGTGCTCGGGATTTAGCGCCCCGGTGACGTCGGTGGGGTAGCTCATGGTTGGTCCTAACCGGATCAGGCTGACCAATACCGGGCAAGCGAAGTAAATTCGCTCTGGCTTCAGAAACTCCGTGATCGTAATAGGCTGGTCAGCATGCGCCATAGTTCAGCCGGCCGCCTGCGGTCGGCTGAACAGAGCTGCACGCTTCGCTCGCAGTTGGCCGCCTGCGAGGGCCGAACTACTTGTTGGACCGAACTCGATCGGGTGAGCACACTCGCCAAGCGGCTGGTCATCACGGCTCTATGAGCCAACAACACATCGGGAATCTCGCAACTACGGGGACACGCCTTCCGGTCAGACGCGCACCCGAGAGCCGCTGATCTTGACACCCGGGTTCGCCATCGATATAGTTATTGTAAAACATTATTCGTATCGATGGAGGTCGTATGGAGACGGTGACGATTTCGCCCAAATTCCAGGTCGTCATTCCAAAGCAGATTCGGGAAAAGCTAGGCCTGTCGCCCGGTCAGAAGGTGCAGGCGGTTCTGTACGGGGATCGCATCGAGCTCATCCCTGTACGCTCGATCAAGGAAATGCGGGGATTCCTTAAGGGCATCGCCACGACGGTCGAGCGTGAGACGGACCGTCCATGAATGTCGTCGACTCGAGTGCGTGGCTGGAGTATTTCGCGAATGGTTCGAACGCTTCGTTCTTCGCGCGGGCCATCGAACGGACGGAGGAGTTGCTGGTTCCATCGCTGGTGCTCTACGAGGTGTTTAAACGAGTTCTCCAGCAACGAGATGAGGGCCAGGCGCTCCAGGCGGTGGCGATGATGCAACAGGGTACCGTGGTTGATCTCGACGCTGGGCTCGCGCTACTGGCCGCTCGCATCAGCCTTGAGCGCAAGCTGCCGATGGCTGACAGCATCATTCTTGCCACAGCCCGAGCCTACGGGGCAACGGTGTGGACACAGGATGCGGATTTTAAGGGGCTGCCCGGCATCCAGTATCGGGGCCACAAGCCTTAAGGGGTTGGCGGGCTAGGCTAACACGCACATGAACCCGCTGGTCGCCGACGCACCCGCGGGTTAGCGAGGGCGTTCAGCCGACCGTCTACCGCGACTAAACTGTTTTCTGGAGTATACTCGCTCCGGCGAGCACGTTCGCCTGGCGGCTGGTCGGTTAGCGGCTCTGTTCGGTCGTATGAGTCGCGTTGTATAGTTCTCGATTAAAGAGGAGGAGCGATGCGGATATCTGGTGTAGCCTGGCTTACTTTCGTCGTCGCTGCCGCTCTTGAGGTTGGCGGTGATGCGGCAATTCGTACGGGGCTGCGCGGCAGCGGCCTGGCGTTGATTGCTGCGGGATTTACTGTTCTCGGCTGCTACGGCGTCATCGTTAACCTCGTACAGTGGGATTTCTCCCGGTTGCTGGGGGTGTATGTCGGTGTCTTTGCGATGCTGAGCGTACTATGCGGCCGCTTCGTCTTCGGAGAAAGCATTCCCCTGTCCACGTGGTTGGGGTTGGCCATCATTGTTGCAGGCGGGCTGGTGATCCAGTTCGGTGCCGACCTCAGGTGGTAAGCTGCGGCGCTTGCGGCCTCGGCAGGATTGCTTGGCCTCACAAAGCGATGGAGGCTGATGCCGAAAGGCGGCGCCGTTCCGTTGGCGGGTGCTAAGCGGATGGATAAAGAACTGCACTTCGGTGACGCCTATCCGCCGCGCGAGATTGCGCGGAAGGTCGAGGGTCTCGGTGTGGCGAAGGCGCGCACCGATTCACTCACGCTGCTCATGCTGGCTGTGCTGGCCGGCGCCTTCATCTCGTTGGGGGCGCTCTTTTTCATCGTCGTAATGACTAAATCCGCCCTTGGCTTCGGCATGATGCGGTTGTTCGGCGGCTTAAGCTTCAGTCTTGGACTGATCCTCGTCGTTGTGGGGGGCGCCGAGCTGTTCACCGGGAATAACCTCATCGCCATGGCCTGGGCGAGCAGACTGATCGGTACCCGCGAGGTCATGCGTAACTGGTTTCTGGCCTATCTGGGCAATGTGGGCGGTTGCCTGGCTACGGTGCTGCTCGTCGTGTGGGCCGACATTGCCGATCTTGGCGGAGGCGCTGTCGGCGAGACGGCTATCACTATCGCTCGCACGAAGGCCGAACTTTCAGTGATCGAGGCCTTCGCGCGCGGGGTTCTGTGCAACGCGCTGGTGTGTCTGGCGGTATGGCTCGCAATGGGCGGGCGCAGCGTGGCCGACAAGATTTTTGCGATTCTCTTTCCCATTACCGCATTCGTAGCGATGGGCTTCGAGCACTCGATCGCCAACTGGTTCTTCCTGCCCTTCGGAATCGCCTTGGATGGGGAGGGCGGGGTGTCGGTCGTCAAGGCCGCGAGAAACCTGGTCGTTGTGACCGCCGGCAACGTGGTCGGCGGAACCCTGCTGGTCGCCGGCGTCTATTGGGTGGCCTACTTACGAGGCGAGCCTCGGCCGAACGATGGGCCCTCCTGAATCCCGACGGGGGTTCGATCCTGTCCTCTGGCACACCCTCCCCAGGGAAACTGTCTTCGCTCACCTGGAATCCACACCCACCGGTCTGACAGAGGTTGAAGCGGTCCAACGGTTAGCGGAATATGGGCCGAATGAACTGCAAGCCGCCAGCCGCATCTCGCCGTGGACGATTCTTTTTGAGCAGTTCAAGAACGTGTTGATCGTCCTTCTGCTCACGGCGACGGCGCTCTCCGCCTTCCTTGGACACGGGATTGAAGCCATCGCCATTGCCGTCATTGTGCTGTTTGCCGTGCTCTTGGGTTTTGTCCAGGAATACCGGGCCGAACGCGCGACCGAGGCATTGCGCCAGATGACCGCGCCGACAGCAACCGCCCTCCGCGACAGGAAGGAAGTTGAAATCCCGGCGCGTGCCCTCGTGCCGGGTGATGTCGTCCTGTTGCGAGCAGGCGACAAAATCCCCGCCGATGTCAGATTGATTGAGGCCGTTAATTTGCATATTGAAGAAGCTGCGCTGACGGGCGAATCGGTTCCGGTGCAAAAATGCGCCGCGCCTCTCACGAGCGGTGAATTGGCCTTAGGCGACCGTATGAATATGGCCTACGTCGGGACCGCCGCGACCTATGGCCGGGCGCGCGCGGTTGTTGTTGCGACAGGCATGAATACGGAGTTCGGCAAGATTGCTCGGATGCTCCAGGCGGTCGAAACCGGCAGGACCCCGTTACAGGACAGCTTGGATAGGATCGGTCACGCGCTGGCGTGGGTCGCCTTCGTAGTCGTCGCAGCCATTGTCGCCATCGGCCTGTATCGTGGGCAACCCTTCATTGAGATGTTGATTTTCGGTATTGCGCTGGCGGTTGCCGTTGTCCCGGAGGCCCTCCCTGCTGTGGTCACGATCTCACTCGCGATCGGCGTGCAGCGGATGGTCAAGCGTCATGCGCTGATGCGCCGTCTCCCGGCAGTCGAAACGCTCGGCAGCACGTCGGTGATCTGCTCCGACAAGACCGGCACACTGACGAAAGACGAGATGACGGTCTGTACGATCTTTGTGGCCGGGAAGATGCTGGACGTTTCCGGGGCAGGCTATGAGCCGCACGGCCGGTTCTCGCGCGATGGCCTCGCCATTGAACCCTCCAGCCCGCTGACACTGCTCTTGCGCGCCGCTGCGCTTGCCTCCGACGCGCATATCGTTCACAGCGAGGCCAATGGCCGCTGGCACGTCAAAGGCGACCCGACGGAGGGCGCATTGGTTGTTGCTGCCGCCAAAGCCGGGTTGAATAAGGCCGACCTTGAGTCAGAATACCCCCGCGTGAACGAAATCCCCTTCACCTCCGAAACCAAACGCATGACCACTTTGCACAGCGAGTCAGGAGGCGTTGTAGCTTACGCCAAAGGCGCGCCGGAAATTATTCTTGATTCGTGTGTTCGGCAAGTGACGGCAGATGGGAAAATAGCCCTCGGCGCCGAGAGCCGGGAGATGATCTTGGGAACAGCCCGCCGGATGGCAAGCGAGGCATTGCGGGTTCTCGCGGTGGCTTTCAAACCAAGCGCGACACTGGAAAACGCCGAACACGACATGACATTTCTAGGCTTGGTAGGCATGATTGATCCGCCGCGCCCTGAGGCGAAGGCCGCAATTGAAACGTGCGAACAGGCCGGGATTAAGCCGGTCATGATCACCGGCGACCACCCGCTGACCGCCAAAGCGATAGCGCGCGAATTGGGATTACTCAAGACAGGCCGCATTGTGACCGGCGCAGAACTGGAGGCGATGAGCGAGGCCGAGTTTGAGCTCGAGGTCGAGAACATCGACGTCTATGCTCGCGTATCCCCGGCGCATAAGCTGCGCGTAGTCACCGCCCTGCAAAAGAAAGGTCACGTTGTTGCGATGACGGGCGACGGAGTCAATGACGCGCCCGCGCTCAGGAAGGCCGACATCGGCATCGCGATGGGCATCACCGGTACGGACGTGACCAAAGAGGCCGCCGCCATGACGCTCACTGACGACAACTTTGCTTCCATTGTTGCGGCCGTGGAAGAGGGTCGGGGCATCTTCGGTAACATCAAAAAGTATCTGATGTACCTGCTGTCATGTAACATGGGTGAAATCGTCTTGATGGCCGGAGCAACATTGTTCGGCCTGCCCCTACCGTTGACGGCCGTACAGATCCTGTATGTCAATCTTGCTACCGATGGCTTGCCCGCCTTGGCGTTGGCCGTAGACCCGTCCGAACCAGACTTGATGCGCCGCAAGCCGCGAAACCCACGCGGCGGCATCTTCACCCGGCCTGTTATTACTGTGATGATAGTGGGCGGATTGTGGTCGGCGGCCGTCAACGTGGGTCTTTTTGTATGGGCGTTGAACTCCGATCGGAGCATCGAACAGGCCATGACAATGATTTTTGTTTCACTGGTGTTGATTGAGAGCTGCAAGGCCTATAACTTCCGCTCTGACCGCCATTCAGTGTTGAATCAGCCCTTTGCCAATAGGTGGTTGAATCTGGCGACGGTATGGGGATTAGCGGCGTTAGCTGTTATTGTCTATGTGCCGTTTCTGCACAAGCCATTCAGCACGTTCAGCCTGTCGCTCGTGGATTGGGCTATCGTCGTCGTGTTGGCTTCTACGATTTCGCCTGTGCTAGAATCGGCCAAGTGGATGGCACTGCGCGGATGGTTCGGGGAAATGGATTAGGAACGAGCGGAAGGAGAGTTATCAGAGCCATGGCGATACGGGTTGTTCGACTCGGCACTCCTCGGATTCCCGGCGAGGGGCTGCGCCTGGGCACGGTTCGGCGTCCGCCGCGGGGAGTGCCCAAAAGTGAATATGCGTCACGTGACTTTTATGACGTGTGGCTGCCGGAGCTGGCGCCATCGGAGGACCTCGTCAAGATCGCGCTTCACGCTCGGGATGAGCGTGAGTGGCAGACGTTCGTCAGGCGGTACCGGGCCGAGATGAAGCGTCCTGCTGCCAGTCGGCTCCTCGGCCTCCTGGCGGCCTTTTCGCGGCACACAGCCTTTTCCGTGGGGTGCTATTGCGCAGACGAGGCCCGCTGTCACCGCTCGATCCTCAAGACGCTGCTCGAAGAGCATGGCGCGCACCCTGAATAACACGAAGCCTGCCCTCCTGGCGCCGGCGGGCAGCCTGAAGGCGGCTCAGGCGGCGTTGGAGGCCGGCGCCGACGCTATCTACGTCGGACTCGAAGGCTTCAGTCGCGGCGGACCAAGAAGCGAACTGACCTCTCTGGCGCTTCAGGACATTCTGGCGGCGGCCCATGCGCAGGGACGTCACGTGCAGGCGGCGCTCAATACCATCCCTCGCCAGGCCGAGCGACGGGACCTTGTGGACAAGGTCGGAGAGCTGACCGACTGGGGGATCGATGGCGTCATCGTAAACGATGTCGGCCTTCTGGCCGAGCTCCGCAGCCGGTACCCGCGGCTTGGCATTACGGCCAGCATCGGCTGCGCCGTCATGAATGAGGCCGATGCCGCCTTTTACCGCGACTTGGGGGCCGACGCGGTCGTCCTCCCAGGCACCGTGATGCCTGATGAGATCGCTGCCTTCGCGCAGGTTCCCGACGTGAGGATCGAGGCGATGATCCACATGGTGGACGAGTTTATCCTGTTAGGTAAATGCTGGATGCCAAGCTACTATCGACTGAATTCCGCTCCGTCGGCAGCACAACCTAAAGGCGGAAGTCGCCTGATGGGGAGCGTGAAGCGGGGAGGCGCCGGGGTCTGCTTCAAGATCTGTGAGCAGCCCTGGGAGCTGTACCGGGGCGAGCGATGCGTAGCTACACGGCTTTTGCCAAGCCGTCAGATCAGCGCAATCAATTACCTGGCCGATATCCTCAATGCCGGCGTCGATGTTGTCAAGCTCCAGGGCAGGAGTCTCCCACCCGAACTGCTCGCGCCGCTCGTACGGCGCTATCGGTTCGTAATCGATGCCTGGATGGCGGGAGAGCCCTTGCCGGCCTTTACAGAGCCTTGCCTGGAACCTTCCTGGACGGTGACGCGCCGGTGACCTGTCTGCCGTCAGGCAGGGGTCAGGATGAAGGAGGGATAGTGGCGCAGGCGTTTGAGCTGAATACGACTATCTCGAATCTGCGGGACCTCACCGCGTCGGATTTGAGCCCCTACGATGCCGTCTACCTTGGCAACGTCACCTGCCGGCTGTACGAGGGTAACCTCCTGGAGCGCCTCCATGACCTGCGGGAGGCGATTGCGATCGTGAAGGGCCGAGGGCAGAAGGCATACGTCAGTACCTATGCCGCGCCGCGCAACGACACGCTGCCGCAACTCCGAAAGGTTGTGGCAGTGGCCGTGGAGAACGGGGCGGACGCCGTGGAGGTCCATAACCTCGGAGTCATGAAGATTATCCACGAGGCGCATCCCGATCTTGCTATCCACATCGGCGGCTTCGCGAATGTTTATACCGACATTGGAGCTCTGGTCTTGAAGCGATACGGCGCGGTCCGCATTACGCCCAACTACGAGCTGAGCCTGGAGGAGATTGGCGAGATCTACCGCCAGGTTGGACTGCCGATGGAGCTGCTGGTCCATGGCAAGATGCCGCTCGGCATTTCAGACTACTGTTGGCTTTTGGAATATGAGCAGGCATGGGGGATGACATGCCCGACCCTTTGTCGCCAGGACCTTTTCCTGAAACAGGGCGATTGGGCGATGAAATCGATCGGCAAGGGGGTCATGAGCGGGAAGGATGTATGCCTGCTGGAGCACCTGAAGCGACTGATGACCGAGGGACACGCCTGCTTTCGGATCGAGGCGGCGACCGAGAGTCCTGCCTACCGCCTGGAGATCGGCCGGATCTACCGCGAGGCCCTGGAGGCTGCCTTGGCGGGAAGGGACGGTCTGAAAGGGCGATGGTGGGACACGATCAGACGCCATGCGCGAATCGGCCTGTGCAATGGCTTTTACTTTGGCACATCGGGAATGGCCTATCATGGTGTGAGGTACCCGAGTGCGGACACTGCGGAGGTAGAGCGGAGCGGGGTGGGACAATGATTGAGCTGCTGGCTCCCGCCGGCAATCTGGAGATGGCGGCGGAAGTCTTATGGGCCGGCGCCAATGCGATCTATGTGGGACCGCGAGGCTGGAGCCGGCGCCGCGACACCTTTGAGATGGAAGACGAGGCTGTCCGTGAGACGATTCGGCTTGCCCATGATGGCGATGCCAAGCTCCGGGTGGCCTGCAATACGCACATGCAATCCAAAGAGATTCCGGCGCTGCTCAGCCGAATGGAGCGCTTCGTTACGGACGGTGTTGATGGCGCCATCATGGCCGACATCGGCGCGATCGCGGCCGTGCATCGGCGCTTTCCCGAGCTGCCCCTCCATGCAAGCATCGGGGCCAACATCCTGAACGACGCCGACGTGGCCTTCTACCGGGAGATCGGTGCCTGCCAGGTTGTGGCCGACACCAAGCTGACCTTGTGGGAGCTGCTTTCCAGACAGGCGCAACTCGATGTCGGGATCGAGGTCTTGATTCATGCGAACGCCTGCCATACTTATCTTGGCAAGTGCTGGATGTCGCCATACGCCCGGCTGGAGCGTACGATCGACGAGGCGGGTAAGGACCTCTTCAAGGGGAGTCCGAACCGGGGCGGCCTTGACTACCGCGTCTGTCTGGAGACCTGGCAGCTTTACAGCGGCGACATTAAATGGGAAGACCGCGTAGCGCTTAAGAACGAGGCGTTCTTCCTGCTGGAGGATATCCCGAGCCTGATCGATCTGGGTGTTCGGTGTATGAAAATCCAGGGCCGCGAGTATACCACAGCGCTCATGGGAAACATTGTCAGGTTCTATCGTACGCTACTTGACGCCTATGTGGCTCGCGGCCCAGGCGAGCCGTTTGACCTCGAACCATGGAAGGCGCGCTTAGCCACGATCCAGTTCGAGCGGGATAGGCAGCGCCACGCGGGGACTCTGGCCTTGCTGGCGGAGGCCAAGGCTCCTGTCGCCAGCGCTCACCGTCAGTGAGCACCGGCGTCGGCGGGGGCCGCTGCAGCAGGGGCTGGCGTAGCGGCTGGTACCGATACCGCAGCAGGGGTCGGCGCGCCGGAAGCTGGTGGCGCTGCCGCAGCCGGCTTTTCTTCTACCACAGGCGCCGGTACGGCTTTTTTGACCGACAGTTGCCACCGGGCTAACCCATCCAGGATCTTCTTTGGTGCGGCGACGGTAAAACCCTGGCTGGTGGCCCATTGCTGTATCTCTCCTGCGAGCGATTGCTCAGGCACGACGATCACCAGCTCGTCGTCTGCTGCCAACTCCTGCAGCGCACGCTTAGCCGTTGGCAGTCGGTAGTTCTTCATCTCTCCTAGCAACTGTAAGAATCGTTTCATCGCTGTCAGCTATCCTCCTTGGCGTCCCATTGAGAAGACGGCGCCGTCCACAGACTACCAAAAAGTAAAAGCGCGAGTCAACGCAGCGTTTTCGATTGTATCAAGCCAAGTTAGAAATGTCTGTAGCTTTACTCATATGAAAGCTTCAATAAAATGCTGTGACCCTGCCCCCTCAGTAGCTTGCCGGGTCCACGACGTGGTCCGCGATCACCAGTCGGTTACGCCTTAATGATCTTGTCGAGAGGAATTCCTTTGAAGGCGTTTCGAGTATCCACGATGAGCTTGGCGTGGCAACGAATCAGGTCAAGATCAAAGGCTGTATGATTGGTCACAAGGATTACGGCGTCCTCGGCCTCAAGAGTTTCGGCCGTTAAGGGCAGGGAGGTCAGATCTAGGTCGGGATAGTGACGGTGGCCGTAGCACCGGGGGACGTGGGGATCCGAGTAATTCACCCTGGCTCCCTGTTGCCGCAGCAGCGTCAGGATCTCTAAGGCCGGGCTTTCCCGCTGATCGTCGATATCCTTCTTGTACGCCACCCCCAGGACCAGAATACTGGCGTTATTCAGTGACTTGCTTTTTCTGTTCAGCGCCTCGGCGACCTTTCCCACCACCCAGCCCGGCATGGCATGGTTGGTCTCGCCGGCCAACTCGATAAAGTGGGTGGCCATGCCATACTCGCGGGCTTTCCATGTGAGATAAAAGGGATCGATAGGGATGCAGTGGCCTCCCAAACCCGGTCCCGGATAGAATGGCTGAAAGCCAAAAGGCTTGGTGGCAGCGGCGTCGATGACCTCCCAGATGTCGATTCCCATGCGGTCTGAGAGCATCTTGAGCTCGTTCACCAATGCGATGTTCACTGCCCGGTAGATATTCTCCAGGAGTTTAGCCATTTCGGCCACCCCGGGAGAGGCGACGCGCACCACGGTGGGTACAATCGTTCTGTAGAGCGCCTCGCCTAGTTCCCCACAGGCATTCGACACCCCCCCGAGGACCTTGGGGATGGTGGCCAATCCGAAGCGCGCATTGCCCGGGTCTTCTCGCTCAGGCGAGAAGACGAGGAAGAAGTCTTCTCCGACTCTCAGCCCCTTCGCCTCGAGCCGCGGCAGCACGAGCTCCTCAGTGGTGCCCGGGTAGGTAGTGCTCTCCAGGCAGATGAGCTGGCCGACCCGCAGGGTCCGGGCAATGGCGTCGGTGGTCTGCGTCACGTACTGCAGGTCGGGGTTTCGATGGCGCGTCAACGGCGTTGGGACACAGACGACAAGCGCATCGGCCTCTTCAAGGCGATCGAAGTTGGTGGTGGCTTCAAACCGACCCGAGCGGACCAGGGAGGCTACCCGGTCGGATGGGAGGTGCTGAATGTAGCTCTCGCCTGCGGTGAGCCGCTTGACTTTGTGGGGGTCGATGTCGAACCCCAGAACTCGGAAGCCCACCTCCCAGAAGCGCAAGACAGCCGGCAGCCCGACATACCCCAGGCCGATGATGCCGACCGTGTAGTCTCGCCGCGCAATGCGTTCCTTCAAAAGCGAGATGTGTGATGCCATCATGTCTCCTTTCGCTTCATAACACGACGGCCATCACTGGCGTCGTGAAGGCCAAGGGGCTGTGCCAGGCGTTCACTAGGTATTGTCGGGTACGGACTACCATGACCAGAGTAGCACTCCGACAATGAGACCGGCAATGGCGATTGCTCCGAGCGCTACGGCTCTTATGAATCTCGAACGGGAGCTGACTGCTGAAGCCGAATTGACGTCGCCAAGGGAAGAAATGGAATGACTGCCTCCAGGTGCTCCACATATGCCTCTCATACCCGCTCGTCGCTGGTTATCATATGCTCGCCGCTTCTCCGGATCCTTGAGGACCGCATATGCCTCATTGAGCTTCCGGCACTGCTCCGCGATCCATCCCGTCGGATCTTCATAATGGTCAGGATGATACATCCGCATCTTTTCGATCCATTTCTCATGAATCTCTTCAGGGGATGCATCCTGATCCAGATCGAGGACTGCATAGTAATCCGTATTTGAAGAGATGTTCAGGGAGGTGAGCAGAAATTCAGCCTTCTGGACCAGATGGCGGACATCGAGATGCTGGCGGCACGCCTCTTCACGAAGGTCGGCATAGAACGGGGACTTCACCCCCTTTCTGATATCCAGGAGGACGCTGGTGAGTTCCTTCCTGTCAGGACAGAGAGGGGCGAGATCTGGGAGCGGATCCGGCTGGGCAAGTCTGGCAATGATGTCCTTAATTCTGAGCTCAGCCATCGTACAGTGACTGGAAAATCATCTGAATAGTGGAGATCTTGTGCGCCAGGAATACTTCTTCGAAGGTGTTGAAAACTTATCCAGAAAGTGGTTGAGTATGGTCCAGAACAGCACGGCGTAGGCCAGAACTCTCAGGAACCCTTCACAGTCGGAGAGGGGCATAGGGTCACACTTTACCCCGTTTGCACATGCATGGCCCATGCGCGGTTGGCGTGATACCAGTGGACCAGCGCGGCCAGGCCGTCCTGGAATGTCGATTCCGGCTTCCAGCCCAGCAATTGCCTGGCCTTACTGATCTCCGCCCACGTGGCCTGTACGTCAGCCAGATGACGGGGGGTGTACGTGATCTCCGCCTTCTTCCCGACCAATCCCTCAACAAGTCGGAGGGCCTCGATCAGGACGATCGGCGTGTCAGAGCCCAGATTGATGATCTCATACCCCAGCGGCTTGAGACCGGCGATCGTCCCTCTCGCGATATCATCCACAAAGGTGAAATCTCGGGACTGCCGGCCATCGCCATACACCATCACGGGATGCCCTTCGCTAATCCACTGGACGAAACGGAAGAGACTCATGTCGGGTCGTCCGGCGGGACCGTAGACGGTAAAATATCGTAAGATGGTCATATCGATTCCGTACAAATAATGATAGGTATAGCAGAGCGTTTCGGCGGCCTTTTTGGAGGCAGCGTAGGGCGAGAGGGGGGCGTCGGTGTTGGCGTCTTCCCGATAAGGTAAGGGATTATTCTGGCCGTACAGACTGGAGGTGGAGGCGAGGACAAATTTGTGAACGCCGCGGGTAAGGCACAGGTCCAACAGGTTGAGCGTCCCGGTGACGTTGGTCTCGTAGTACATCCAGGGATCTTCAACGGATTGGCGTACGCCGGCGCGGGCAGCCAAGTTGATAATCGCCGCTGGACTGTGGTCATGAGGTCCAAATTCTGACGCAAAGAGCGTGTTCAGGGCCGCGCGGTTGCTGATGTCGACCTGGTGAAATCGGAAGGTGGGATGGTGGAGGATCTGCTCCAGACGCCGCCGTTTGAGCCGGACATCATAGGCGTCGTTGAGGTTGTCGATTCCGACAACGAGGTGGCCGGCCTGGAGGAGCAGTTCGGCGACCTTGCAGCCAATGAAACCGGCACAGCCGGTAAGAAGAATGGTGCTTGTATTCATCGAACCTGTACCTGGCCCAGGAGGTGTGGCTCAGTAGGTCTTCGACATCTGCGGAAAGGTCGGTCTTGTCACACGCTAGGGGTCTATCCCTACGCCAGTCACGGAGTGTGTCATACAGTAGATAAGACGTGGTGCCGAAGGGGGGACTCGAACCCCCACGGGTGTAACCCCACCGCCCCCTCAAGACGGCGTGTCTACCAGTTCCACCACTTCGGCCCGCTGTATAATGGCAACGGCGGCCGTTATCTGTCAATGAAAATATCGACGGCAAGAGCCTGGTTCAGACCCTTGAATCCTCCGGCCTCTCTCGGTATAGTCATGGGTGTCCAATGAACCGTAGAAGGGACTTGAGAACCGTTCGGGAAGGGATACAAAGCGTCGGTTCGGGTTCAGGGGTGAGCCTGGAAGATGAGACGGAGGCGGAATGAGGAGACGCTGGTGGATGGGTGTTGGATGGGTACCGCTCCTGTGCCTGGTGCTTGTTGCGGTCGGATGCGCAACGGCCCGGGTCACGGAGCAAAGAGTCGTCAGTGGTCGGATTACCGATCAACAGGGCCGACCCGTGCCGAGGACGCCCGTACTGGTGGTAGGTCGGCAACTCGAACTGACCACGAAGTTTGATTATACACAGCTCGACCGTCGGGAGCTGAAAGTCCTGACTACCGACGACGGCCGGTACAGGGCTGAGTTCGTTCCCGGCGAACTCGGAAATAACCTCTACCTGTTTTTCTATGCCGAAGAGGGGTTCGACGGCGTCCGGTTCCAGAAGCCGGAAGGGGTCAACATTACTAAGCGGCTGAAGGAGGCTGGAGAGCTAAATTTCGATCAGGTGCTCCTCGACCATCCGCGGTGGAAGGAAGTGCAACAGCAGATTGCGCGCTACGGCGCCGATTCGATGAAAGGCAAGGTTCTTCGTCAACTGGGCCTTCCAGAGCGGATAGACAGCGGGATCGGCGACCAGCCCGCCGAGACATGGTGGTATTACAGTAAGGGGATTAGTTACCACTTTGTTGGGCCTGCCCTCGAAGGGTCGTATACCTTCCAACCTATCCAAGGTGTGTTGCCGCTTCCCGCTACGAAGTAGCGTAGGTAACCTCTTCTGCTCTGCCACCTTGCTAGGCTATAAAAATCAGTTATAATAAAAATTTAGGTCTCTTTCAGAATCCCGTCATGAGCCTCTTTCCAGGCTTAAACAATCTACAGGGGTTGGTCACGTTATGGCAAGCGATAAGATTCTGATCCGTGGCGCAAGGGAGCACAACCTTCAGTCGATCAACCTGGAGATCCCTCGGGACAAACTTGTGGTCATTACCGGCGTGTCCGGCTCCGGAAAGTCGTCGCTGGCCTTCGACACCATCTATGCCGAGGGGCAACGCCGCTATGTCGAGTCGCTCTCTACCTACGCCCGTCAGTTTCTGGAGCAGATGGACAAACCGGACGTGGATCTGATCGAAGGTCTCTCGCCGGCGATCTCCATCGAACAGAAGACCACCAGCAAAAACCCCCGTTCGACCGTCGCGACAGTGACGGAGATCTACGATTACCTTCGCCTCCTGTTTGCTAGAGTCGGGAAGCCGCACTGCTACGCCTGCGGCAAGCCGATCGCATCCCAGACGGTACAGCAGATTGTGGACCAAGTGCTGGCGCGGCCGGATGGCAGCAAGTTCCAGGTGCTGGCCCCGGTCGTGCGAGGGCGGAAGGGGGAGTATCGCCAGGTTTTTGCCGACCTGCGCCGGCAGGGGTTCGTCCGCGTCCGCGTGGACGGCAAGCTGCGCGAGCTTGAGGAGTCGATCGATCTGGACAAAAACAAGAAGCATACGATCGAGGTCGTGGTGGATCGGCTCATCCTGAAGGCGGATATTCGAAAACGTCTGGCCGATTCGCTCGAGACCGCGCTCAAGCTCAGCGAGGGGATTGTGGTCGTCAATCTCCTTGATCCGCCGAAGGATCTGGTCTTCTCCGAGCGGCTGGCCTGCATCGACTGCGGTGTCAGCTATCCGGAGGTCAGCCCCCGCATTTTCTCCTTCAATAATCCACACGGCGCCTGTCCCACCTGCGACGGCCTGGGCACAAAGCTGGACGGACGGATGGACGATCTGCCCGGCATCCTGGAGCCGTGGCATGGGGGTCCGAACATTCACTATCTGGACCGCCGCTACAAGGAGACCTCGTCCTCCAAGGTGCGGGAGGAGATTGAGAACTACGTCAAGCGGTTGGCCAGTATCCGTCCATGCCCGACGTGCCAGGGGGCGCGCCTGCGGCGGGAGTCGCTGGCCATTAAGATAGACGGTAAGTCGATCGCGGACGTGACGCGGTATTCGGTCAAGGCGGGGCTTCGCTTCTTCCAAGAGCTGCAGCTCAGCGAGAAAGACCGCGAGATCGCCCGCCGCATCCTGAAGGAGTTGCGGGAGCGTCTGACGTTCCTCGTCAACGTCGGCCTCGACTACCTGACACTGGACCGGACAGCGGCGACCCTGGCCGGCGGAGAGGCGCAGCGGATCCGCTTGGCGACGCAGATCGGCAGCTCGCTGGTCGGTGTCCTGTATATCCTGGACGAGCCCAGCATCGGCTTGCATCAACGGGATAATGTCCGCCTCCTGGATACCTTGAAGCGGCTCCGCGATCTGGGGAACACAGTCCTGGTCGTCGAGCACGACGAGGAGACGATCCGCCTCGCCGACTATGTCATCGACCTGGGGCCGGGGGCGGGAGTTTCCGGCGGGCGGGTCGTCGCGTGCGGCAGCCCCCGCGATATCATCAAACATAAGAGCTCGCTGACCGGTCAGTACCTGTCTGGACGCCTGACGATCCCTGTTCCTACTATTCGACGGCGGGGGAACGGTCTTGTCCTCACCATCGTCGGGGCGCGAGAACATAACCTTAAGAACATCGAGGTGGAGATCCCCCTGGGGGTCTTGACCTGCGTGACCGGCGTGTCCGGTTCCGGCAAGAGCACCCTGGTGAACGAGATCCTCCGGCGGGCGCTCGATCGCCACCTCTACGGCTCCCGGGAGCGACCTGGGGCGCACGACAAGATTCTCGGTATGGAGCAAATCGACAAGGTGATCGATATCGATCAGTCGCCCATCGGCCGTACCCCACGCAGCAACCCGGCTACCTACACTGGTGTCTTCAGTTTCATCAGGGAGCTGTACGCGCTGGTTCCGGAATCGCGTATCCGGGGCTACAAACCGGGCCGCTTCAGCTTCAACGTCAAGGGCGGCCGATGCGAGGCCTGCCAGGGCGACGGACTGATCCAGATCGAGATGCACTTCCTCCCCGACGTCCACGTGACCTGTGATGTCTGTAAGGGGGCTCGATACGACCGCGAGACGCTGGAGATCACCTACAAGGGTAAGAGTATTGCCGACGTCTTAGACATGACGGTTGAGGAGGCGCTCCGCTTCTTCGAGCCTGTCCCAAGGATCAAAGAGAAACTCCAGACCCTGTTTGACGTGGGTCTGGGTTACATCAAGCTGGGCCAGTCGGCCACGACGCTGTCGGGCGGTGAGGCGCAGCGGGTCAAGCTGTCTCGGGAACTCAGCAAACGGGGGACGGGCCAGACGCTGTATATCCTGGATGAGCCGACCACCGGGCTGCACTTCCACGATATCAGTCAGCTCCTGGAGGTCCTGCACCGCCTGACCGATGTCGGCAACACTGTCCTGGTGATTGAGCACAACCTGGAGGTCATCAAGACGGCGGACTGGATTATCGACCTGGGTCCGGAGGGCGGAGACGACGGGGGACAGGTCGTCGTGGCCGGACGTCCGGAGGAGGTGGCGACCCATCCGACCTCATACACCGGCCAGTTTCTCAAGAAAACTCTGGATCGCTGAAGAGTGCCTGAGCTTGATGACTTCAGCCGGAAACGCTTGACGCCCTCGGATGATCGCAATAGTATCTTTACAGGAGATCGTAATCACGTGTAGCAGGCAACGCCTCAAAAGGTGTTCGTCATAAGGAGGTGCCAGATGCTGTTCGCTAGGACAAAGGCTCCTACTATACTGTTTCTGTCGCTTTCACTGCTCGCCTCCATAGGCGCTTCATCGGCCTGGGCGCAGGGGTCAACTGCGGAACCCCAAAGCGGGATCGTGACTCCAGCAGGAACGGTCAATGTCCAGGATCTCCCGGATGTGGGTCCGCGTCTTCCCATCCTCCGCGAGATGCCGTTCCGGGTTCCGAACCTGCAACTGTTGCTGGACACCAAGGCGCGGCACGAGGCCGGAACCCAGCCGACGCCCAATGCGTCGTCGACCGTGACGGGCTCCAAACTCACCACCGTTTCACCGACCACGGGTTTCATCGGCCTGCGCCAGTCGGAGAGCGGCGGGTGGCGTCCGCCTGACACGCAGGTAGGGGTCGGCCCCAACTCCATTGTTGAGGCGGTGAACCTCGAACTGCGGATCTGGGACAAGAGCGGCACTATCATCAAAACCACGGATCTCAATAGCTTCTTCGGGGTCTCCACCACCACCAATCTCAGCGACCCGAAGATCCGCTTTGACTCTTTTTCTGGTCGCTGGTTCATCGCCGTGATCAGCTACAACAGCTCGTTCACGGCTGGGGCCTGGCTTCTAGCCGTTTCAGGGAGCTCTGATCCCTATCCCGCCACCTTCACCATCTATCAGTTCCCGACGAACAACAGCGCCCCCGACTTTCCGGCCCTCGGCGTGAGCAGCGACAAGGTCGTTCTCACCGCCAACGCCTTCCATGGAAACAGTTTCGTAGGGACCGAGTTCCTCGTCTACAACAAGGCAGATCTGACCGTCGGCACCAAGCCTGCCCGCTACACCTACTATTCGCCGCCTCAAGGGCTCTTCACGATCCAGCCCGCCCAGTCGCTATCGCCCACCAGCACGCTCTACATGGCGGCGGTCGCCTACAACTCGGCGACGAGTATCCAGCTCTGGTCGGTCGATGGCGCGCCGGGAGGTTCACCGCCGGTTAGCCTCTCGACAAAGACGTTGTCGATCAACTCCCTCATCAGCCCGCCGGGCGCCCAGCAGTACGGGACCAGGCAGCTCATCACCACAAACGACAACCGGCTGCTGGATGCGGTCTTCAGCGGCGGCAACCTCTGGGTGTCGGCAAACTCTGCCTGCAAGCCCTCAGGGGATGCTAAGACGCGCGCCTGCCTGCGGCTCATGCAGTTCGCTATCGGCAGTTCGATTACGAATACGACGAGGGCTCAGGACTTCGATTTCGGACAGTCCGGGTACTATTACTATTACCCGGCGATTCAGATCGACGGGACCGGGAACCTCTTCTCGGTCTTTTCGAGCTCCTCGGCTAAGTTGTACGCCGGCGTCTATGCGAGCGGCCAGCGCGTGACCGACCCGAACACCTTCCAGAGTCCGGTCTTGATCAAGTCTGGCGAGGGCGCCTACACCACGACCCGCTGGGGCGACTACTCCGGCGCCGCCGTCGATCCCTCCAACTCCAGCATGGTGTGGGTGGCGGGTGAGTACACGCTCCCGATCAACTCGGCCAACCAGCCCGAGTGGGGCACCTGGCTGGCGCCTCTGCAGATGCAGTAGCCGTAGAGCCGTCAAAAAGACAGCGGTCGCTACGTTCGGCGAACTCGCAGACTGCGTCCGGCGATGCTTGCGAGGTATACACTGTCAACGTACATTAACACCCGCACTCAGCGTCGCGGCATCGACGGATAAGCCAGGTTACACGCGCAATAGACAGGAAGCCTTGATGTCCTGGTACGGACAGAGGGGAGGGAGCGTAGGATCCGGCCTTCATACTCATGGGCGAACTAAAGATTCATGGGGTATTACGAACGAAGTGGAGCAATCTCGTATGCTCCGAAAGGATTGAGTCGCCCGGCGTGGCCAGAGTCGCGCTTGGCATGTGGGTCACATGCTGATATGTTGTCAACATGCCAAAAATGATCCAGCTCCGTCACGTCCCTGATGACCTGCACCGGAAGCTCAAAGCCAGGGCCGCTCTGGCGGGCTTGTCGCTCTCCGACTATCTGCTCCAGGAGGTTCGCCGCGTCGCGGAGCGGCCGACGGTATCCGAATTGAGGGTCCGGCTCGCGCAACGCGCCCCGGTCGTCATGCAAGCCTCGCCGGCCAAAGCCGTCAGGGCCGAACGAGAGCACCGGTGATCGTTGTTGACGCCTCCGCAGTGACCTCCCGATTACACGATATCCGCACGACCTGTTCTTGCTGAGGATCTGGGACCTCCGGCACAATGTGACCGCTTACGACGCGGTCTATCTGGCTCTTGCCGAAGCCCTCGCCGCTCCCTCGCTCACCCGTGATGCGGCGCTGGTGTCGGCGGCCGGACACACCGCACGGATCGAACTTCTCTGATCTGTCGGCGGGTCCAGGCTGCCTGTGCGTTGCACGCAGACAGGCTTATGGAACTTGCTCCGCCGGTGCGTGCTCCGCCGCCGTTGCCGGAAACGTCAGCTCGACGAGGCGACGCAGTTCATCGATGATCGCGGTCAGGACCCGGCGCCTCACCCACACCTCGCCGTTATGCACCACCCTGATCGCCTTCACCAGATCGGTCCCATCGCCCTTCACGATGTAGCCCCTTGCACCCTGTCTGAGGACCTCCTGGACAATCGACTCCTCGTCGTGGACCGAGAGGATGATTGCCTTCGTGTCCGGGCTGTACCAGCGGGTCACGTGCAGGACATCCAGGCCACTCATCCCCTGGAGGTCCAGGTCAAGGATCAGCACGTCGGGCTTCAACCGCCCCACTGCCGTGATCGCCTCCCACCCATCCCGCGCCTCCCCGACGACGTCCAGGTCTGGAGCAACTCGGAGCTGTTCGCACAACAGCTCCCGATACTCGAGATAGTCTTCTGCGACAATGACCCGGATGGGGGGCATTGGGCGCCTCCTCTCGAATGATTCGCGTGCTTCGCGGCCCGTCGCACATGCTGCACTCAATATGCTACGCATGTATACATGGCAACCCAATTCAGCACAATCGCCCACTTGGAGTACTTCGCAAGGATAAGAGACGTAGCCCGCTTACTATTTATCAAGAGACCGCTTGACCGGTCGGATTGACTCACCGGGGAACAACGTGATGGCACGAGGGCAGGAGGGTGGAGATCAGGCGGTGTGGTCCACGATCCGAGAGAGGAGCAGTTGGAGGCGGCGAGTGACCTTCAATTTACCGAATATGTTGCCTAAATGCGTCTTCACAGTATTGTCGCTAATCCCCAGTTGCGCGGCAATCTCTTTGTTGGTCATCCCCTGCATCACCCATTTGACGATCTCTTGCTCCCGATCCGTCAGGGCCTCTCGCATCTCTGAGAGGGAGAGATTCATCCCTTGCGTCTTTTGCAGCAAGCCTTCCAGCGTTTTAGCCAGGACCTTACGCTCCGCCCAGATCTCTCCGGCACGGGTGACCCGGATCGCCTTGACGATATCCTGATGGTTGCGAGATTTCGACAGATACCCTTTGGCGCCCTGTTGCAAGGCCCTGCTCGCGAACTCGCCTTCGGAACATTCGGATAGGATCAACACATTTGTCCGGGGGGATGTCTTATGGATCTGTGGGAGCACCCCGAGACCTCCAAGCCTGGGGATTTGGGTATCGAGCAGCAGGATATCGGGTTGGAGGGCTTCCGCCATGCGAAGGGCTTCGGGACCATCAGCCGCTTCGCCGACGACCTGAATGTCATGCGCCTGCGCCAGGAGCGCCCGGATCCCCTCGCGAAAGCGGGCGTGATCGTCAGCAATCAGGACTGAGATTCGCCTCATTCGACCGCTGTCTCCTTCCATGTCGTGAAAAACCTGTGTGACTTACGCGGGCTCCAGTCTGATGAACGACGCACCTTATCGGTCAGTATAATTGCATAGAGAACGCCAGACAGTATATGAACATAATATCAATCCAGATAGTTAATAGTCGCACAGCACAACAACGTGCTGAAGTTAACGGAACGGTATAGTACCGTAGGTCGGTTAACCGATACGGTCAATACGCATTTCGGCGTATTTTCGGAAAATACGGTTCATCACCAATTATTACGCTTTATTACGCTCCAAGCCCTGGAGTTCTGCGTACTTCGAACGCCAGGAGTTCCGGAGGCGAGTCTGCCTGGGTCCAGGCTGAGCTTTACACGAATAGCTGCCTTGGGTATAGTCTGCGTCATGGATGCCTTTTGCCTTGCCGCGATCATTCGGGAACTGCAAGCCGTCCTTCCAGGTGTTACGATCAGCCGCGCTCAGCAACTCGATCAGTGGAGCCTGCTGCTGATCTTTCACAGGGGACGAGGGCCGGACGGACTTTTGCTGTCTGTTAAGCCTGGCGCGCCCAGAATCGAGTTGTGTTCACCGCCACGCAAGCCTGCTGTACACTCGTCGAGGTTTGGAGACCTTGTTGCGTCAAGGACACAAGGGGCGCTGATCGAGGAGGTGGAGCAGGTGGGGCTTGACAGGATCATGGCGATCCATCTGCGTGGCGGCTCTTTATCTGATTCGACGGTGGTCGCCACGGGTGCGGCGGCCATGACCCTGTATGCGGAGCTGCTGGGGCCTGCGAGTAACGCGATCCTCGTGGATCGAACGACCGGAATGATCATTGACCGTCTTCGCGCGGCCTCCGGACGAACGAGGGGTGAGACACCGGGACCTGTCTGCGTGCACCGCACAGGCAGGCCGGGCGAGCCGTATCAGCCCCCCTTCGATGGCAGCCGCGTCGATCCCAGGGGTGTCGGAGAAGACGAGTTTCAGACGCTGGTCCGTACCCGCCTTGCTGAAGGAATGGATGCGGCGCGTATCCTCTCGACCGGCTTCGCTGGGTTCGGTTCATTGATGGCAAAGGAGCTGGTGGCCCGTTCTGGCCTCTTGACCTTTACCTCTCCCGACGAGCAGGCGCGCGCCCTGTGGAAGCCGTTTCGCGATCTCATGGATCGTGTGGCCACCGCCGCTTTCGAACCCAGGCTCCTCATGGGGAGTGATGCGGAACTTGTCGGCATCGCCGCCACCCCGCTCATCACGATTCCTGCCGATCGCCAGGTTCCATTTTCCACCATGGCTGAGGCGGCTCGCGCCTTTTGTGTGGGTCGCGAAAAGGTCACCCAGCAGGCGGGACTCCGAACCGAATTGCTGCATCGCGTGCAAAGCGAGATCAGTGCGGCAGAGCGGCTTTCGGCCAAGCTGGAGCAGGAGGCGACGATCTATCGTGATGGCGAGCTTCATGCCCGCAAAGGGCGGCTCCTGCTTGCCAATCTGGCCGGTATTCGGCGTGGACAGCAGATTGTCGAACTGACCGACTACGCCGACTCGGCGCAGCGGGCGCTGCAAATTGAGCTGGATCCCGCCTGCTCCATTGAGGAGAATGCTCAGCGATACTTCGCCCTGCATCGCAAGGCCAAGCGCGGCGCACAGATTGTCGGTGAGCGTCTTACAGAGACCACGAAGCGGCTTCGTACGCTGCGGACTCTCATGAAGCAGGCAGAGACGGCAAAGGATGTGGACGCACTGCAGCAGATTGATGCCGCTGTGGCTCGTGTGGCGAGGCGCCGTCCGACGCAGGGGCCGGCAGCGCCGCGCGTTCGGCAATCCGATGGCCCAGAACCGCGCATCTTCCGCTCCTCGGACGGTCTGGCGATTCTGGTCGGCAAAAGCGGGGCGGGTAACGATCATCTGACTTGGCGGCTTGCCCGATCACACGATATGTGGCTTCACGCTCAGGGCATCCACGGCTCACATGTCGTCATCCGTTTGCAGAAAGGGAAGCAGGCGCCCCCCCGCACTCTCTGCGAAGCGGCGCAACTCGCCGCCTACTACAGCCGGGCGCGCGGGGAGGTCAAGGTGCCGGTGGACTATGTCCTGCGGAAATATCTGAGGAAGCCGAAGGCTGCTGCACCGGGAGCCGTCTTACTCACGCAGGAGAAGACGATTACCGTTCAGCCTGAGGCCGGCCTGGTTCGCCGACTGCATGCCGCTGAAGATGCCCTCCGTGACGAGGATTAAATGGCGATTTACGCGGCCATTGATATAGGTACGAACACCCTTCGCTTGCTTATAGCCGAAGCGGTGGGTTTCGATCATTTCACCATCCTTCATCAAGAGCAGACGGTCGCTCGTCTCGGTGAAGGGTTGATGCCAAGCCGGCTGCTCCAGGATGCGCCAATGCAGCGCAGTCTGGCGACTCTAGGGAGATTCGCCGAGACGGCTCGCCGTTTCAACCCTGTGTGCGTAGCGGCAGTTGCCACCAGTGCAGTACGGGAGGCGAACAACCGCGAGGAGTTTGTCGCGGTAGTACGCCGGGAGAGCGGGCTCACCGTCCGGGTGATCGACGGCAACGAGGAGGCGCGGCTCACCCTCCTCGGCGTTCGACACGGGCTCTGCCTCGGATCGAGACGGGTCCTGGTCATGGACATCGGCGGGGGGAGTACCGAGTTCATCTTGGCCAATGGGGAGGCGATTGAGACGATGGTGAGCACCGGCCTGGGCGTCGTCAAGCTGACCGAGGCGCATCTGAAAAGCGATCCGCCGACCCCCGGTGAGCTGGAGGCTATTGAACAAGTCGTTGCGGACCGGGTTCGGCGACTTCGCGTCGAACTGCCCGGTCTTGATGGTGCGGCGCTTATCGGAACTGCCGGGACCCCGACCACCCTTGCCGCGATCGATCTGGGACTCACCGTCTATAGCCCTGCTCGAGTAAACGGCCATCGGCTGTCGATGATTCGGACGGGGCAACTGCTTCACACATTGGCAGCGAGACCGCTGGCCGAACGGTGCGAGATCCCGCCCTTGGAGCCTGGACGGGCCGACGTGATTATCGCTGGCACCGCCCTTCTCGTGACGGTCATGGGCGCGCTTGGCTACGACGAGTTCACGGTCAGCGATAGCGGCCTGCGGGAAGGGATCATCCTCGACCTCCTCAGGCGGCACACCCTGTGAGGCTCGTAGGATTCCTTTATTTTGTTGACATCGGGACAGGCGTCGGATTAGATATACCGCGTCCCGCCAGAGTCGGGCGGGGCTGGGTCCGCCGATGGTGGAAACAGGGAAAACGGTGAAGCCCTGCACTCGCAGCATGGAGGGCCAGACCGTTGCTGCCCCGCAACTGTAAGCGGCATTGAAATCTGCTGAACGCCACTCGTGAAAAGTCAGGGTACTTACCCTACATCCTGCAGTTCACCGGGAAGGCGCAGAAAGTAAGGTAAGCCGCGAGCCAGGAGACCTGCCCAGTCCCGGGGTGCTGATGACCTTCCGAGGGGAAGGGCGGCCTTATCGCGTACCGGGTTGATCGCGGCGCAGGTTTGGCGTGTGGTTTGGGCATGAAAACCCCAATCCTCCTCGGAGGATTGGGGTTTTTTGTTGTGGAGGAGCGGCCTGCATGCGGATCTGCTCATTACTGCCAAGTGCGACCGAGATTGTCTATGCCCTGGGCCTTGGCGACCAGCTTTATGGGGTCAGCCACGAATGCAATTTTCCTCGCGAGGCCAAGTCCAAGCCGATTGTCATTCGGTCAGTCTTTGATTCATCTATGCTGAGCAGCGCGGAAATCGATTGCGCTGTCAAGGCGCAACTTCGCCGCGGCGAAGGGGTCTACACCATCGACCTCGATCGGCTGCGGCAGGCCAAACCGGACCTGATCCTGACTCAGGAGCTGTGTGACGTTTGCGCTGTGCCGTATCGAGAGGTTAAACGGGCGGTGGAGCAACTCGACAGCGCGCCACGTTTGCTTTCCCTTTCTCCGCTTCACTTGGGCGACGTCCTGAACGATATCCGCCGTGTAGGGGAGGCAACCGGCAGAGCGAGGCAGGCTGAATCCTTGATTACGTGCCTTCAGTCGCGGATCGATCTAGTGGTTCGTGCGGTCGCCGGTTCGACTGAGCGGCCGAAGACCTTTTGCGTGGAGTGGGTTGAACCCATCTATGCCGCGGGTCACTGGGTTCCAGAGATGGTACAGATGGCGGGAGGGATTGACAGGCTAGGCAGGCGAGGGAAGCCGTCAATCCCGATGAAGTGGGAGCGGGTGGTTCGGTACGCGCCGGAAGTTGTCATCCTGATGGGCTGCGGCTTCGATCTGGAACGGAACATCCGAGAGTTGTCGCTTCTCACGAGGTTGCCGGGCTGGCGCGAGTTGCCCGCTGTGGGGCGCGACCGCGTCTACGCGGTCAATGCACGCGCTTATTTCAGTCGCTCCGGCCCCCGCCTCGTGGATGGCCTCGAACTGTTGGCGAAGATCCTGCACCCCGAGCTGTTCCCTGGCGCGATTCCTGAGGAGGCGGCGCGCCAGCTTCAGTGAGATGAGTACAGCCGCAAAGGGCAGGCAGGCCCGGGCCATTGCCGTCGTGGGCAAGAAACCTGAAAGGGGGTGAGAGAAACCTACACGATCGGATAACTATTCGGAGAGAATTGAGCGCCCTTGGATTCAAGGGAAGCTGGTGTGTCGGCCGCATGTTGCGGCGGAGCAAAGCCAGCACGGTCCCGCCACTGTGAGTGGGGAGCCGCTCTGCACAATGCCACTGTCCTGAGCTTGCCGGAGGATGGGAAGGCGCAGAGTCGGCAATGATCCGCGAGTCAGGAGACCTTATCCAGGGGAAAATGGAAACGCACCACCTTCGCGGATAAGGGGGCGAATGATGAAACGCTGGAGCGGTGTAGTCAAGGGATGGTTGTGGGTGACGATTCTGTGGTGCTGTGAACCGGGGAGTGCGTCAGGACAGATGCTCGGGTTAGCTCCTGAAGACGCGGTAGAGCTGGGGCCGGTGGTCGTGACGGCGACCAAAACCGAGGTTCCCGTAAAACAGGTTGCGGCATCGGTTACCGTGATCACGAAAGAGGAGATCGAGGCGCGTCAGGTCACCCAGGTGTCAGACCTGCTCCGGGATGTCCCAGGCTTGAGTACTACGCAGCAGAGTAGTCGCGGCAGCATCGTGAGTGTGTTCCCAAGAGGCGGGAACTCCAATTTTAATCTGGTGCTGATTGACGGAGTAAAGGTCAACGACGCCGGCGGCTTCTACGACTTCGGCGATCTCAATACCGACAATATCGAGCGAATCGAGATCGTTCGCGGGCCGCAGAGCGCGCTGTACGGTTCGGATGCCATGGGGTCGGTGATCCAGATCTTTACGAAGCGGGGCAAGGGGACGCCGCGTGTCGAGGCCTCGTTCGCGGGCGGGAACCTGAAAACGTTTGAAGAGAAGTTGAATCTTAGCGGAGGGGCCGGACAATTTGATTACTCGCTGGGTGTTGGTCGAAACGATACCAACGGGAACCTCCCCATCAACAACCACTTTGGCGAGACGACTGTGAGCAGTCGCGTGGGCGTGACCCTTGAGAAAACGCTGGACCTGAGTCTAGCTATCCGTTACACCGATAACCACCTCAATTTTCCCACCGGGGCCGGTGGCGATCGGTTCGGTGGGGTCACGTTCCCGCTCGATCCGAACCAATCAAGCGATCAGCAACGGCTGGTCGTCAGCGGTAAGGCCAGTCACGCACTGACACCCTGGTGGCAGCAGACGCTTCAGCTCGGTTGGTACCGGCGAAATTTTGCCTATGATGATCCCTTCACTTCCGGCATCAATTTCTCCGCCTTTCACAGTAAGGATGAAGAGCGCCGCCTGTCGATGGATTATTTCTGGAATCTAACTACCCCCACTGTTCTTGATCTCTCAGGTCTATTTACTACCGGCTTCGCCTTAGAGCGGGAGGAGTTCGATCAGCGGGCCGCCGCCACCGAGACCGATTTTCCTTTTGCAAGCGCGAATGAGGCCAGACGGAATAATAAGGCCGGCTACCTCCAGGGTCAGTTCGACTGGAAGAAAGTGCTGTTCCTGACGGCGGGATTCCGGGTGGATGGCAACAGTACCTTCGGAACTGAGGTCACACCGAGGGTCTCGGCGGCGTGGATCGTTCCTTACTTGGAAACCAAGCTGAGGGGTGGTTACGGGGAAGGAATCAAGGAGCCGAGCTTCATTGAAAACTTTGGCGACGGGAGTCAGTTTGTCGTCGGCAATCCCAACCTGAGACCGGAGCGCTCCAAGAGCTGGGAGATCGGGCTGGATCAGCCACTGCTTCAGCGTCTGGCCGATGTTTCAGTCACATACTTTCACAACCGTTTTGAAGACTTGATCGCCTTCATTTCCCGTCCTACTCCTGGCTGTCCGGCCAGCTTCTGCAATGTCCAGAAAGCGAGGGCGGAGGGGGTCGAGCTGGCCGCGACAATCCGCCCAGGGTATGGCCTGACGATCGGTGGCGCCTACACCTTTCTGGATACCACGGTACTTGATGATGGCGGCATCGGGTCAGTTGCGCTGCAAAAGGGCCAGCCCCTGCTCCGCCGACCCCGACACGCTGGGACGCTCTCCATCGACCATGTGTGGCATGGCCTGCACACGAGTCTGACGACAACGTTTGTCGGCGATCGACCGGATATCTTCACCGATCCGGCCACCTTCGAAACCAGACGGGTGACCGCGCAGGGCTACACGACCGTGGACTTGGCGGGCTCGTACCTCCTGTTGAAGGATACCGTCCATCTGCGGGAGCTTACACTGTTCGGAAAGATCCAGAACCTCTTCGATAGGGATTACCAACAAGTCGCCGGCTTTTCGGCTCCGGGTATTACCTGGCTGTTCGGCCTGAAGGGCAGCCTGTGACGCGTCAGGCGATCCTGCTGTTCTGGATCGTGCTGTTGTTGTGGGGCCCTGCCGATGCAGCCTCCCTTACTGTTGTCGACGACGCGGGGCGGTCCGTAACATTGGACGGACCGCCCAAGCGGATCATGGCGCTCACGCCGAGCAATACCGAGATCCTGTTCGCGCTGGGCGCGGAGGGACGCATCGTGGCTGTCGACCAATGGAGCGACTTTCCGCCGGCTGCAAAAGAGAAGGCCAGAATCGCCCCCCTCAACCCCAACCTGGAGCAGGTCGTGCGTTTCAATCCCGACCTGATTCTCTCGACTCATGGAGGCGCGGAACCGCTGCTGCCTCTCGAGCGGTACGGGATCAGGGTGATGATCTTAGCGCCGCGGACGCTCGACGACCTCTATCGAAACATCCTGTTGATCGGGCGGATTGTGGACGCCGAGGCGCGAGCCGAGGGCCTGGTCCGCGCCATGCGGCAGCGGGTAGCGGCGGTCGCGGCGAAGGTGCGGGCCGCCCCCAGGCCCAAGGTCTTTATCGAACTTGATGGCAGCGACCCGGGCCGCCCCTTCACGGCCGGTTCTGGTTCATTCATCGATGTCCTTATTGGGCTTGCGGGCGGGGCAAATGTCGCCATACATTCGCGAATGGCTTGGCCTCAGTTCAGCCTGGAGGAGCTGATCAGGGCTGACCCCGACCTGATCATCCTGGCCGATCCCCTTGCTCCCCTGAACCCTCAAACGCTGGAACTGGCGGCTCGACGCCCCGGGTGGAGTCGCTTGCGGGCGGTGCGTCTGGGGGCGATGGCTGCGATCGATTCAAGTGTGATCAGTCGGCCCGGGCCAAGGATTGTCGAGGGCCTCGAACTGTTAGCCAGACTGTTTCATCCGGACCGTTTTTGATGAGACAGAGCCAGCACCCTGCACCCCAAATCCCCCCCACCCCCCCTTTTATAAAGGGGGGGTGGGGGAATTTCGTACCCGGCATCTATGTTGCCTTGTCAGCCTTACTCCTTTTGGCGCTGCTCATCGGTGTCATGCAGGGTGCGGTCGCATTATCGCCCACAACCATCCTTAAAATTCTTCTTCGGTCGACCGGTGTTCCGGTCGGCCCAGTGACTTGGCCGGGCGCGGACGAGACGATCCTGCTTGAACTCAGACTGCCCAGAGTCCTGGGTGGGGCATTGGTGGGCGCGGCCCTGGCGACTGCCGGCGTCCTGTTCCAGGGATTACTTCGCAACCCGCTCGCTGATCCGTATATCATTGGCACATCTGCCGGCGCAGGCTTCGCGGCAACAATGGCCATACTTGTCCTGCCACCGGCCTCCATCCTTGGCTTTGGATCGGTGGCGCTCTCAGCCTTTGTGGGTGGCCTGCTGGCGGTGCTGCTGGTCTACCGGCTTGCGCGGGTAAATGGGCACAGCTCGCCGGTGACGCTGTTGCTCGCCGGTGTCATTGTCAACGCTGTCCTGGGCTATCTGGGCTCGTTGAGCATTCTGCTCTTCGAGGGAAGCGAGTTCAGGCTCCGTCAAGTCTTTACCTGGCTCATGGGTGGGATCGCAGTGAACGATTCGCGACAACTGTTAGTTGTGGGGCCAATCATTGTTGCGGGGATTATCGTCGCGTATGGGTGTGCGGTGTCGCTCAATGCTCTGACGGTGGGAGAGGAGGGGGCGCAAGTCCTGGGAGTAAATCTGGATCGGGAGGCCGGAAGGATCATCGCGCTCGGCGCGCTACTGACGGGCGCTGCGGTCAGCGTCAGCGGTCTGATCGGATTCCTGGGGCTCGCCGTTCCGCACATCTTGCGTATCCTGGTCGGGTCCGATCACCGACGACTCTTGCCGACCTCGGCCTTGGCCGGCGCCGCCCTTCTGGTATTGGCGGATACGGCAGCACGCTCCATTGCAGCTCCGGCAGAGCTTCCCGTAGGGATCTTCACGGCCCTGCTCGGCGGTCCACTTTTTCTCTTCCTGCTACGGCAGAACGGAAGGGAGTCGGGGTGGCGATGAGACCAGAGATCCGTCTTGATGCCGTTCATTTCAGTTATTCGAGCGGCTTCGGACTTGAAAGGATCGATCTGACCGTCGGACCGGGCGAACGAGTGGCAATCCTGGGTCCGAATGGCTCGGGCAAGACGACGCTTCTGAAGTTGATGCTGGGTCTGTTACATCCGGGGGAGGGAGAGGTCTCTTTCGAGGGCGAGGACCTGGGTAGGATGAGCCGGACAGCACTGGCGCGGGCGATCGCCATGGTTCCCCAGGAGTTGCTGCTGCCGTATACCCTCACGGTGAGGGAGGTGGTGCTGCTGGGACGCACACCGTATCTGCATCGCTACCGCGGCCCTGCGTGCGAGGACCTGGAGGCGGTGCGGGCCGCAATGACCGCCACCCATCTCCTGTCGTTTGCAGACCGTCCGTACAACGATCTTTCGGGAGGGGAACGCCAGCGGGCCGTCCTGGCGATGGCGCTGGCACAACAGCCGCGTCTGTTGCTGCTCGACGAACCGACCCGCTCCCTCGATCTCAATCACCAGATCCGGATCCTCTCGCTGATCAAGGATCTCAACGTGATGCGCAATCTGACGGTTGTCTCATCTATGCACGATCTGAACCTGTCTTCGCTCTATTTTGACCGTCTGGTCCTTCTGTCATCGGGTCGCATCGTTGCGGATGGCCCCCCGGACGAGGTTATTCAGGCGGATACGATACAGAAGGTCTTTGGCGTGTCCGTGCTTGTACACCGACATCCCAGACGCGGTATTCCCTGGGTGACCCTCTTGCCAGACACTCTCGATCCGTTCTCTACCCGCGAAGACGCCTCGGCACAGGCGATCAATCCTTGACAAATCTGGTGACTGCGGACTATTGTAGCACCCAGTGTTGAAAGTCAAGGTTCAAGATGATGGGTTGCGAATGTTGACTGCTGTACATCCGCAGATCCGCAACTTTCTCGTCTTTTCGCTGCTAGCCCACCTGGTGTTTATCGGCCTGCTCAGCGTGATGGGGCGGTCTATCCAGCTACCGGCAGATCGGCCGCTCCAGGTCCGAATTGTCGATCAACCGATTCGAACGCCGACTTTACCCCCGCGTGATCGTCACACGCTCGGGGAGGTTACGGCGCGCGCGCAACGGCCTGCAACCAAGGCAGGCCCGCCTCGAACACCGAACAGTTCAGGCATCCCGCACCTCGCGTCGGCTTCCTCTCGCCCAGCAATGGCAACTCCGCCGGCCGCATCGTCGGCGGTAGCGGGCTCCGGCGCTCCTTCCACGCATCGCGCTGCACTCACCCCTTGGACGCCGCCTCCGTTGCTGACGTTGAAGGGGCCGGCTGTTGCCCCCAGCCCGAAGACGGCTCAAGTGGAGCCACTTGAGAGCGAGGATGTCGGTAGATCGGTCCGCCCATCTAATCTCAGGGGTCAACTGGCCATGCTCTGGAAAAGTCTCGATGCCGGGCAATACTCCGGCCAAGGGGCTGATGCGGGAGAGGAGGGCGACACGGGTTCCTCTGCCGGGCCGACTGTTTCGTTGGACAGCCAGGATTCCCGGTTTGCGTCCTATCTGCTTGGTGTGAAAAGGCGGATTGAGAGTGTGTGGAGTTACCCTTCGGAGGCGCGGGGCCTGAGCGGAAATCTGGTGGTAACCTTTGGGATCACGCGCGATGGCCGCTTGCGCGATCTGCAACTCACGCAAACTTCCGGTATCGCCCCACTGGACAACGAGGCCATTCGGGCCATTCGGCAGGCCACCCCCTTTTCCCCGTTCCCTGAGCGGATGCATTTCGAACGGCTGAATATCCGAGCAGCCTTTTACTACCATGTAAGCCACACAAGCTTCAGGAATCGATGAGCTTCATTGACATTGAGCTATCCAACGAAGATCTGCCGTTACGTAGGATCGGGCTCTCACGGAGAGGCGATAGAAGGTTTTGACGGCTCGCAGGGTCCGTGGTATAAAAAAGATATGGCAAGTTGGCCGAATTCGGACGAGGGCATCCTCTTTTTTCTGGAACGGGAGATGGCAGGCGTTTTTGCGATCAGCGAGGGGCGCCTGTTTGATGGGACCGCCCGTTTCCAGGGAAAATTGTTGGTCGACCCCGGTCAGGCTGTGGCTAAATTGACGGAACGGCTTGCTCCTCACGGCTACTACCCGCTGCTTCGAAGCGAGGAGGAACTGACAAT
>JAGWQH010000062.1 GCA_028870115.1 Candidatus Methylomirabilota bacterium | reverse complement strand
TTTCACCTTGCCCTGGTTCATGGTTCGGACTACTCTTTTCATGAAGCGGCTCCTTTCTGTGTGGGGTACTCGGTTAGTGGACCTAACCGTCCTACCATAAGGGAGTCGCTTCGCTTGTTCAACTAAGAATGGCACACCTTCTGTCTCAATGACAGCCGATCGTTGCAGTATGTTGCCGTTCCTTACGTAATACACCTTTCCCACTTCTGGAATTCGATGCATCACGATATTGCATCCTACCCAACCTGCCCGCCTCGCATCAGGGCTTAGCGGTTTTCGTCTTTCAATTACGGTTGGGTCGAGGAAATAGGTTGGAACTGCAAAGAAATTCGTCACACAGGCAGATGTAACATCGTAAGCGAGAAAAAAGAAGTCCGGACTGGAAACGTCACTTAGGCGGGCCATCATCGCGCTAAATGCCCCGTCGGGTAGCTTGTTAGAAAAGTTTCCACGAGTACTTTTCAATTCAAAGTCATTATGACAATTTACGCATGTGAAATCGAGTACGCGCGCGTTATTTCGCCCGCTTTTCAGGGGCCCACCGCATGAAAAACAGAACGCATTTCTTTCGGCCCATGCTTCCGAAATTACCCTTACCTTTTGGGTCCCGCTCTTGTATCGCTCGCCCAAAGCAAGATTGAGACTCAAATCTATCTCAGGTGCAAGCAAGCGTACTCCCCGAGGCGCTATACATGTTAGATTAGAAGAAACGTGATGCCGTTTTCATAGCCACAAAACCCTAATGTCCTTCTCGACCGACTTGAACTCGGGATCGCCGATGTACACGTCGGCCTTTTTTTGTTTTGCTAACGCGGCAGCAAAGCAATCCGCCAGCGACATCTTTCGGGACGCCTTGATCTCGCCAGCGATCTCCGCAAGCGTTTGGTCCGCCGGAACCACTTCAAGCGGAAGCCCGAGAAGTTTGTGCCGGACCTCACTCCAGCGCTCTGCTCCGGCTTTTCGCTCGACCATGTACCTCACCTCCGCCCAGTTTGGGGCCGCGATAAGAAGAACCTGGTCGGTCTGGGCGGCCTTCTCAAAAAGATCGAGGACCTTCTCGTAGCCCTTCTCCTTGAATAGAAAGGCAAGCACCGCGTAGCTATCGAGTACGGTTCGCTTCAAACTCGGCCTCTTCGCGCTCCTTGTCCCTCGCCCGTTCCTTTAGCAGCTCTCCAGTGACGGACGTCTCGCTTTTGAGCATACCGCAGACGCTCCGGATATATTCCGGTGTTACGGGCTGGAATACGATCTCGCTATCGCGCTCGATAAAGCAGATCTTCGTACCGGGCTTGATGCCATACTTGCGACGCAGCCGAGACGGGACGACGAGCTGACCCTTACTTGTCACATGCGCGGTTTCCATTGGCAGAATCCTCTACGATATATCTTTATGCCTTACTATATTTATTTAGTAAGGCATAGTCAAGATAATCTTTCATCTTTAAGAATCGGCTACACTCAGCGCCGCTGGGCTCAACAGCCGTCGCTGTCGGTTCCTGGCAGCAGGTCGGCGAAGACGAAGCCGTCACGGGCGACAACCTCCCCGAGGCTCACCGGGATCGGATGGGCGAACATCGGCCCTGCACAGGCGAAGGTGTGAAACTCCCCTCGTTCGCCACAGGGATCTACATCATCAGGCAATTCATCCAATAGGTGTCCATCGAACAGGCGTCCTGCATACGAGGCGGAGAGCCTGTTTGGATCGACGCACGTGATGCGCGCCGTGAGACCTGACGCAACCATGGTGCGGGCGAGCGTGGCCGTTGGCATTCCCCAGAGCGGAAACAGCGGTGTGAGGCCAGTGCCCTGCATCCGACTCTCGCGATAGTGCCGGACGTCCTCAAGGAAGAGATCGCCGAAGGCGACATGCGTAACCTTGAGCTGCGTGCGCGCCTCGGCTAGGGCCCGGCCCATCGCCTCCTCGTAATCCGCATTCGAGCAGGGCCAGGGCAGCGGCACATCGATGAGCGGGAGGCTGGCGGCCCGTGCCTGCGCCTCGACTAGCCCACGCCGAACGGCGTGCATGGCCACCCGATCGAACGCCTCGTTGAAGGTGGTGAGCAGTCCCACCACCTCCACCTCACCCGCCTGCCGTAAGACCTGGAGCGCCCAAGCCGAGTCCTTCCCGCTGCTCCACGCGACGAGCGCTCGCGGACGGTTCGCCATAACGGCATTCTGCCTCACATCTGGTGCTAACATTTGCGCTCGATCTACGGTCACGGATCTAACACGCCTCACCTCCCAATCCCTCCAGGCCGATCTGGCCGCATTTTTTACCGGCCAGGCGGCAGGCGCGCGACAGAGCCTCGGCCAATCCAAAACCTCTGAGATAAGCGTCGATCAGCCCCGCGTTGAAGGTGTCGCCCGCTCCCAGCGTGTCTTTAACCTCGATAGGAGGATAAGCGGGACTATGATAAATGGCTCCCCGTCGATCGAGGCCGTAGGCGCCCTCCTTACCCCATGAGAGGATCAGGTCGGCCTGGGGAGCCTGCTCCCGCATCTCGAACAGCAAGGCATGGGGCGCGTCGAATCCTAGATAGTTAGCATAGACACGTGAGAAAACCAGCACCCTCACGTCTGCAAACACCGCCTCGATTCCGGGACGCGGCTTCTCCACCTCGACGGAGCATGGGAGGGCAGGGCGGGTCTCGCGGAGGCGGCGAATCATACGGGCTGTCTCCGAACCGTCTCGACCCTCGAAATGGACCCAGTCAAACGGCGTCAGATCAATTCGCCTGAACTCGTCATCCCCGTACTCCGGCAGGTCTCGATAGTGCACGATGGTGCGTGTGCCCCCTTTGAGACTCAGCAGGACACACGAGGTCGGCGATCGGCCGCGAATATGGCGGCAGGCGGTAAGGTCGATCTGGTGGCGGGCTAAGCGCTCACGGATTGGGGCGGCTTCCGGGTCATCCGCCACCACGCCGCCAAAGGCGCACGCATGGCCCAGTTGGCTGAGGACAACCAGGGTATTGGCGGCGTTACCGCCATGGCTGGGGCGAAGCCCCTTGGCGCGGATTTCGGCATCCTCATCGGGGTAGTGCGTGAGGGTAAAGATGAGGTCAATCGTCGCAGTGCCGATGGCCAGGATGCGCGCCATGCAGGTTCTCTCTTGTGATGGCGGTCAGGTCAGTCAAACCGGTAATGCTTCTTGACGGGTCGTCGGATCTCCCAGGTACAGGTCATTCCAACGGGAAAGGTGACGAGATCTCCCTTACCGATCTGGACCGGCTCCCCGCCCTCTGGCGTGACGATCACCTCCCCCTCCAGGATATAACAAGTCTCCGTGCTGTCGTAGCTCCAGGGAAAGATCGAGGTTTCTTTACTCCAGATTGGCCAAGTTGTAACCTTGAGCCCTGTGAGTCGCTCCGGAGAAGGGTTGCGCTCTATGCGAATCTTCATGAGTCCGTCCTCCTTGTACGTCATCGAATCTTCTCGACAAGCAGCCGCATGGTAAGACGCCTCAGATAAGATGGTCAAGCCTAAACTGGGACTCACGCTGAACCATCTTTGCTGTGGCGCTTTTGCTCCGGGCACCCTATACTAATGGTTTATTGTAAGCGCTTTTCATCTCGTTGTCCTTGAACAGGTGCCAGGTTCCAGGTATGTGGAACCCGAAAATCGGAACTCTGAACGCAGAACGAGGCTTTGGACTATGAACCAGGTTGCCGCTCCACCGCTTGCCGGCTTGACCAGCCTTACCGTGGTCTCCCTCGAGAGTCGCCTGGCTGCTCCTATGGCCGACCTGATCAGCCGCCAAGGCGGGACTCCGATCTCCGCGCCTGCCGTACGCGAGGTTCCGCTGGCAGAAAACCACAAAGCGCTGGAGTTTGCGAGAGAGTTATTCGCCGGGCGGATCGACCTGGTCGTGCTGCTGACCGGCGTTGGCATCCGCGCCCTGCTGGCCGCAGTTGAAGGCGCCTATTCGCGCGCGGAGTTTCTGGCAGCCCTGAGCCGGACCCCAACCATTGTCCTCGGCCCAAAGCCCCAAGCAGTCCTGCGGGAACTGGGTATCCCAATTACGCTGGCCGTCCCGGAACCCAACACGTGGCGTGAGATTCTGACGGCCATCGACAGTGCGGCGATCCCTCTGCTCGGTCAGCGGGTAGCGGTCCAGGAATACGGGCGTAGTAACCCGGAGCTGGTTGCAGGGCTGGAAGTGCGCGGCGCTAGTGTCCTGCGGGTCCCGGTCTATCAATGGGCATTGCCGGAGGACTGCAGCCCCTTGCGGCAGGCGGTCAAAGCCATCATCGATCGGCAGGTCGATCTGGTCCTCTTTACCACTGCCGTGCAGGCCGATCACCTGCTGCAGGTCGCGGCAGCGGACGGTCTGGAGGAGTCGCTGCGAGGAGGATTACGCGATACGGTCGTCGCCTCAATCGGTCCCACGTGCAGCAAAGCGCTGCGCGAACATGGCCTTACGGTTGACCTGGAGCCGGAACATCCCAAAATGGGCCACTTGGTTCAGACCGCCGCGCGCCATACGCACGTACTGTGCAGGATCAAGAGAGCCATGGCCGAATGTAGCGGGGGCAAGGTAGGGGCGCCGTTTGCTGCGCCCCTTTCGGGTGGGGCAAGCCCTGCCCCTACGTCTAGAACCACTGAAGACCTGCTGCGGGAGAGTCCATTTCTGAAGGCCTGCCGCCTGGAGCCGGCCCCCTATACGCCGATCTGGATCATGCGGCAGGCCGGGCGGTACTTGCAGGAGTACCGTGAGATCCGGGGTAAGCTGTCGTTTCTGGAGCTATGCCACCGGCCTGACCTGGCGGCGGAGGTGACGGTTACGGCCGCTGAACGACTCGGCGTGGATGCCGCGATCATTTTCGGCGACATCCTCCTGGTGGTGGAGCCGATGGGGGTCGGATTGGAGTTCACCAAGGGGGACGGTCCGGTCATCCATCATCCGGTAAGGTGCGGGGCTGATCTGAAACGACTGCAACCGGTCGATGTGCAGGGATCGCTGTCGTTCCTCTTCGAAGCGGTGCGCTTAGCGCGCGCAGCGCTTCCGCCGACCATTCCTCTCATCGGATTCGCCGGGGCGCCGTTTACCTTGGCCTCGTACCTGATCGAGGGCCGCGGGTCGCGTCAATATCAGCAGACCAAGACGCTCATGTACCGCGATCCCGCAGCGTGGCACGCCCTCATGGAACGGCTGTCGGATGTCGTATCCGACTACCTGAATGGTCAGATCGCCGCAGGGGTCCAGGTGGTGCAATTATTTGATAGCTGGGTCGGCTGTCTGAGCCCTGACGACTATCGCGAGTTCGTCCTGCGCCACACGAAACGTACGATTGCGAAGCTTGTGCCGGGCGTGCCGGTTATTCACTTTGGGACCGATACTGCCTCGCTCCTGTCGCTGATACGGGAGGCTGGCGGCAACGTGATCGGACTGGACTGGCGAGTGGATCTTGGGAAGGCCTGGGCGGGCCTTGGGTATGAGGTCGGCGTGCAGGGCAACCTGGACCCGATGGCGCTGTTCGCCGAGCCCGATCAGATTCGCCGCCTGGCCGGACGGGTCCTCGAGCGAGCGGCGAAACGACCAGGCCACATCTTCAACCTCGGTCACGGCATCTTACCGCAAACCTCCGTAGACCATCTGCGCGTACTCATCGACTATGTCCACGAAGCGACGGCAAGGTGACGTGGCCCCACCGTTCGATGCCGTCCTGATGATCGCCTTTGGAGGCCCCACGAAGTCTGAGGAGATCCGCCCATTTCTTGCCAATGTGCTGCAAGGCGTGCCGATCCCGGCGGGACGTCTGGAGGAGGTGGCTCGTCACTACGAAGCGCTTGGCGGCCGGTCGCCAATTACCGAGCTGACCTTTCGACAGGCGAAGAGCCTGGCCGCGCTGCTGGAGCGCGAGGGGCCGACATTTCCCGTCTATGTCGCGATGCGATACTGGCATCCCTTCGTCACCGAGACGGTAGAGCAGATGGTCCGGAACGGGGTTCAACGCGCGGTCGGGCTGATCATGGCTGCGCACGATTCCGGGGCGGCAAGCTGGGACAAGTCGGTGAGGGCGGTAACGACCGCGCTTGCCGTCGCCGGCCCCGTAGCGCCGAAGGTGGACTTCGCCCCGCCCTGCTATGACCACCCGGATTTCATCGCGGCGATGGTCGAGCAGATCCACACGCAACTACAGACGATCCCCCATGCGCATCGTCACAGAACGCCGCTGATCTTCACAGCCCACAGCATCCCGGCGTCAATCGCCGCCTCGTCCCCCTACGTACAGCAACTCGAGACATCCTGCCGACTCGTCGCGGAGGCCTTGGGACATCCCTGCTGGTCCCTGGCCTATCAGAGCCGCAGCGGCAATCCCAAAGAGCGGTGGCTTGAGCCTGATATTCGCGATATCCTGCGCACGCTGCACGCTGAGGGCCACCGGTCGGTGGTGGTGGTCCCCATCGGCTTTGTGTGCGATCACGTTGAGGTGCGCTACGATCTGGACGTAGAGGCCAAGGCGGTGGCCGATGCGCTCGGGATTGATTTGCTGCGGGCCGGCACGGTGAACGATCATCCTCTTTACATTCGCGCCCTGGCCGATCTGGTACGTCGGCGTATCGCGCAGGGCTGAAGGGCTTTTGGCCAGCGTGGATGGCGACGCAACAGCACAGCGGCAATAAGCGAATTGTGGTGGTAGGGGGCGGTATTGCGGGTCTCGCCGCCGCCCATCGGCTGCAGGAGCTGCGTGAGCAGGACGGTGTACCGCGCGAGGTGCGCGTGTTGGAGGCCGCTGCACGGCCCGGCGGCGCGATCAGCACCACGCACCGGGATGGTTTCGTCCTCGAATCGGGACCCGACACCATCTTTACCGATAAGCCGTGGGGGCTGGATCTGATCCGGCGACTCGGTCTGGGCGGGCAGATCATCGGAACCAGCGAGGCATACCGTCGTACCTTCGTCGCTCGGGAAGGCGTGCTGCACCCTCTGCCGGAAGGGTTCGCCTTGATGGGGCCGACCAAGCCCTGGCCGTTTTTGCAATCAGGGCTGCTGTCGTGGCGCGGTAAGGCAAGAGCGGCTCTGGACCTGGTCTTACCCAGAGGGCGGCCATCCGCCGATGAAAGCCTGGCGTCGTTCGTTCGGCGTCGTTTCGGACAGGAGTTTCTCGACCGGCTGGCCCAACCGATGATCGGCGGAATCTACGGTGCCGACCCGGAGCGGTTGAGCCTGCGCGCCACGTTCCCGCAATTCCTGCAGATGGAAGTAACACATCGCAGCGTCATCCTTGGTCTGCGACGAACGCGGCCCGCGGGTGGCGGCGCAGGCCGAACCAGCAGCGGCCCGCGCTATGGTCTGTTTGTCACGCTGGATGACGGGCTGCAGGCCCTCGTCGATGCCCTGATAAAAAGGCTGCAGGCCGGAACGCTGGGTCTCTGTGCGCCGGTTGATGGGATCGCGCACGCGGAAAAAGGCTGGACCATTCGACTTAAAGATGGCACAAGCCTGCAGGCTGATGGCCTTATTCTCGCCGTCCCCGCGTTCGAAATCGCGCGGCTCACCCGCGACCTGGACCGAGACCTAGCCCATCAGCTTGAGGCCATCCCCTATGCCTCTTCGGTCACGATCAATCTGGCCTACCGCAGAGAAGCAATCACACATCCGCTTGACGGGTTTGGATTTGTGGTGCCGGCCTGCGAGGGGCGTACCATCATCGCCTGCTCGTTCAGCAGCGTGAAGTTCGCGCATCGGGCGCCGGCCGGTCACGTCCTGCTGCGCGCCTTCGCGGGCGGGGCACTGCAGCCGGAGCCGTTCACCTGGGATGACGAGCGGCTGCTGAGCGCGGTGCGCCGCGATCTGGAGGAGCTGTTGGCGATTCACGCGCCGCCCTTGTGGAGCCACTTGGTCCGGCACCCTCGCGTAATGCCCCAGTACCAGGTCGGCCATCTGGCCCGGTTGGAGGCGCTGGAAGAGGCGCTTCGGCGGTGGCCGACCCTCAAGTTGGCCGGTAACGCCTACCGCGGTGTCGGTGTCCCGGACGTGATTCACAGCGGAGAGGCAGCCGCCGATGCGCTGCTGGCAGAGCTGGCTCCGGCGCTGATCGAGCCGGCTCCTGCTTGTGCGAATGGAGATACTCGCCTATAATCCTCTACTCGGAGCCCGAAGATCCTGAAGATGCAGTGGCGGATCGATTCAGTGAGTGATCCCGCCGCAAGCGCAAGAAGGAGATCAACGATGCAAACAAGGAAGATTTATGCCCTGTGTGGATTCCTGGCCGTCATGATCTTCAGTGCGGGTTGTGCGACCACGCTGTCGAAGGTCGCCTACATCGCCTCAGAAGGCGAGGGCACAACCTCGGTCCTGGTTCAGAACGCCGATGGCAGCAGATCCGTCCGGGTGCCGGGCCTGTCCGGGGCAATCTCGGAGGTCGCCCTATCACCCAGTGGCCAGCGGCTGGCCTATGTGACCGGCGGGACAACCACCGGCCTTGAGCAGGTGTTCCTCGTCGATCTGGATGAAAATAATAACATTGTAGGGGTCAGGCGCAACGTCTCGGATGAACTGCCGACTGCGAGAAGCTTTTCGCCGAAGTTCCTCGACGACAACCGCCTCCTTTATCTTTCGGAGAGTCGAGGCGACCGGATTCTGGTCCTGGTAGATTTACTCACCGGAGGCAAGCAGAAGATCTCTGCGATCAGCGGCTCGATCGATACCGTAATCCGGTACAACACTGATGGCAAGGACGCCCTCTTTTTTGGACTGAACAAGGAGATGCGACGGTTTGATCTCCCGGCCGGGCCGCTTCGATCAGTTGTGGCGAACACGGGAAGCACCTCCGGGTTGGCCTACGAGAAGATGGGGATTTTTGAGAATACCCTCGTTTTCAGCACCCAGGTCACCCCTGACGAGCGGGCTTTCTCATACATGCGTCTGGATGGCACAGAGCTTAAGGCTGTCACTGAGGTCCCCTCTGAACTGGTTTTCCCCATCGTCAGGCTGGCGCCGGATCCGGCGTCGCGGGTCCATCGGTTCAGTCTGTTTGACTTCACTCTGGTGACAAGGCCCGGGGACGAGGCGGACCTGATTACGCTGGAAGGATACGAGATAACGGCGCAGAAGATTACCGAACGGCACCTCTTCTGGGTCGTGCGCGATCTGCGGAGTCCGGACCTGGTCCGTGCGGTGTACGCGGCGAAGGGCTTAGAGGACCTCAGAGCAGGCGCCCATGGGAGATCAGTCTATCTCGCGTCAACGAGGGATCTGCTGGTCTGGTATAATCCTGCCAACAAAAAGATATGGGGTGTACCGCTCGACCAGATCGGGGCTGATCCGGTCGATCTCTCGGCCGGCGTGGCCCGGGTGGCCAATCGTCCCTTCTCGGTTTCAACAAACAGTATCGGCGTGGTCACTGAAGAGGGGAAGCTCTATCTGCTTTCAACTAACCGCTCGTCGCCGCCCCGCTTGCTGGGGCAGGGAATTCGCGTGAGCATTACCCGCCCGTGAGCCGTTCCTACGCTATATCTTTTTTGCTCGACGTAAATGAATGTGCAGTGAGAGAGCGCAGCCAATAATGAGGAGGAGGCGATGACGTTCGATCCAAGACATAAGAGCCGGACACTGTTGGAGGGGCCGGACCGCGCGCCGACACGGGCGATGCTCAAGGCCATCGGTTTCAAGGATGAGGACCTGGCGCGACCGCTCGTCGGCGTGGCCCACTGCTGGATCGAGGTCATGCCCTGCAACATCAACCACCGAACGCTGGCCGAACGGGTCAAGGAAGGGATCCGGGCGGCTGGTGGAACACCGATCGAGTACAATACGATCGCGATCTCCGATGGAGTCTCTATGGGCACTGAAGGGATGAAGACATCCCTGGTAAGCCGGGAGGTCGTGGCCGACTCGGTCGAACTGGTGGCCAGGGGGCACCTGTTTGACGCCCTGGTCGCCATCTCCGGCTGTGACAAAACGATCCCGGGTATGGTCATGGCGCTGACCCGCCTGAATATCCCGGGACTCATGCTCTATAGCGGCTCCACCGCATTCGGCGAGTACGAAGGTCGCCATCTCACGATCCAGGATGTCTTTGAGGCGGTTGGCGCGTTCAACGTCGGCGCGATGCCGTCCGAGGAGCTTCGCGTCATTGAGAACTGCGCCTGCCCCGGCGCCGGCGCCTGCGGCGGTCAGTTTACCGCCAACACCATGTCTACCGCCTTTGAGATGCTCGGCATCTCACCGATGGGTTGGAATGGCGTCCCGGCGACCGATGCCCGGAAGGAAGAGGTGGCCTTCGAGAGCGGGAAGCTGGTGATGGAGCTGCTGCGGCAAGGCGTCACCCCCAAGCAGATCCTCACCCGCAACGCCTTTCGCAACGCCATCGCCGGGGTGATGGCCACCGGGGGATCTACCAACGCCGTGCTCCACCTGATCGCTGTGGCCAAGGCCGCCGGTATCAAGCTGTCGTTAGACGATTTTGATCGGATATCGAGAAAGACCCCGCTCCTGGCCGACCTGAAGCCGTGGGGACGCTTTACTGCTCCAGACATGTACATGGCAGGTGGTATGCCGCTGGTGGCTAAACGTCTGCTGGATGCCGGCATCCTTCATGCCGATGAGCTAACGGTTACCGGCAAGACGATCGGCGAGGAGGCGCAGGCGGCCCGCGAGACCCCCGGACAAGACGTGATCTGGCCGCTCCGGCAGCCGATTAAACCGACCGGAGGGATGGTCATTCTGAGAGGCAATCTTGCGCCGGACGGATGTGTGGCAAAGGTCGCCGGTCACGAGCGGATGGTCCATCGCGGCCCGGCGCGGGTCTTTAACCGGGAAGAGGACGCCTTCACCGCCGTCAAGGCCGGCAAGATCAAGGCGGGCGACGTGGTCGTGATTCGCTACGAGGGACCCAAGGGCGGGCCCGGAATGCGGGAGATGCTTGGGGTTACCGGCGCGCTTGCCGGCGCGGGACTCCTGGACTCAGTGGCTCTGATGACGGATGGTCGCTTTTCGGGCGCCACGCATGGGCTGATGATCGGCCACATCGCCCCCGAGGCGGCGGTGGGCGGGCCGATCGCCGCGCTACGCACCGGCGACATCGTGCGCCTCGATATCAACAAGCGCCGCCTGGACGTCGAGCTGTCAGCCGCCGAGCTGAAGCGGCGACTCCGAACCTGGAAGCCGCCCGCCCCCCGCTATAAAAGCGGCGTCATGGCCAAGTACGCCCGCGTGGTTTCGTCGGCCTCGGAGGGCGCGGTTACCGACTGATCGCGGCTGAGCAGCGACATGGAATGGCTCTGGAGTCTGTTTCACACCGTCTATGATGTGGAGGGCCTGGTCCGCGTCGGCGGCCTTATGGCGCTTATCGCCATCGTCTTTGCGGAGACCGGCCTCCTTGTCGGCTTCTTTCTACCGGGTGACTCCCTGCTGGTCACCGCGGGTTTATTCGCGGTGAGCGGCCATCTGGAGCTGTGGAGCCTCTTTCTTTTCGTCAGCCTGGCCGCCATCGTGGGCGATACCGTCGGCTACTTCGTTGGTGCCAGAACCGGGCCCAGGATCTTTTCCAGAGAAGATTCCCTCCTCTTTCACAAGAAGCATCTCATCAGTACCCAGGCGTTCTACGATCGCCATGGCCCAGTCACTATCGTTCTCGCCCGGTTCATGCCCATCGCCCGCACCTTTGCGCCCGTCGTGGCGGGAGTCGGCAACATGCGGTACGGTCGATTTGCCCTCTACAACGTGATGGGAGGGATCGGGTGGGTTGTCAGCATGATCTCTATCGGCTACTTCCTCGGTAAGACCATCCCGGATATTGACCAGTATATCCACGTTGTCATCGCCGTCGTCATTGCGCTTTCGCTGCTCCCCGGAATTATCACTTTTGTAAGAACCAGCCGGAGGGCTCGCAAGCTGTCCCTGTAATTCTAAGCGCGGTAACGCCAAGCGCGAGGATTCCATAGTAGTGATCCAGGTATTCCGAGATCATCGTGGTTGCGAAAGGGAAGCGATATGCTATACTGACGTTAGCATTGTAATGCCCAACTGGAGGGATGTTCCATGAGCACGCTGGTGATTAAGAACTTTCCCGAAGAACTGCACGCGCATCTGAAGGCACAGGCAGAGCGCCACCATCGCTCCGTCACCAAGGAAGTGGTGAGCCTGATCGAGTCCGTACTCGCGGTACCCAGCCAGCCCCCAAAACTGTCGCCGGCGCTGAAACCGACGAGTGAAGACCATCCGACCATTGAGGAGATCGAAGCGGCCATCGCCGACGAGCGCTATGTCCGGTTCGGTTCACTGGCGGACCTCAACGAGTATATGGATGAGCTGCGAAAAGACCGCGATGTGGACGGTTGACACGCTTCACGGCGAGGCGAGCTACCTCGACAGCAATGTACTGATTTATGGTTTCGAAGGTCAGCGCGGTGCTGTTCGTAGCGGCGTGGGCACGATTCTGCGCGACATTCATCTTGGGCGCCTCAGGGGTTACACCAGTCTGATCACGCGAGCGGAAGTGCTGGTCTATCCATTACGTCATTCGCTTCCGGAACTTGCGAATCGCTATCGCGCCTTGCTGTCCGGCGAGGGGGCGCTTGTGGTGCAGACCATGGACCAGCGTACGGTGGATCGTGCCGCTGAACTGCGTGCGGAGTATCCCGTCTTGCGTTTACCGGATGCGCTCCACCTGGCCACGGCCCTGCGGTCTCGTTGCCGGTCTTTCATCACTGCCGATGAGCGCCTGACTGCGGCATCCGGCCGTATCGAGGTTCTCTTGCTCGACGAGTTGGGTAGCGCCTGACCATAGCCCGCCAGCCGAAAGAAGCCTACGACTTGAAGTTGCCGATCTCGCCCTCGCGCACGGTCATTTCACTGTTTTACCAACACTGACACACTCTCTAACTTACTGATATCATTGGAGTACTTCGCCGTCTCGCCCGCTTAGGGTAACAGGCTGCTGTTTTTTTAGGCTTGCCTCCCTCCAAGAGGCCGGTTATTCTTATTCTGTACCTGGCGGGTCTGCTGGTTGATGAAGTTGCCGTGGCACAAGCAGACCGATAGTCTCCAACGAGGGGCTTGGACCGGCTCCTCCTCCACGCAAACGCGTCTTCGCGAACGATCATCCGAGATAGCACCGACAGTGGCAGACTTTTTACCGTTCGGGGTACCGCAGTATAAGATTTTCCTGTCATTGTGATAGCTGGACCCACCCTGTTCACGTAGTATCGATGATGGTTGATGGCGATGGATCTCTATCTTAGCGAGAATGCCTTCGTCGGACTGCTGGTGTCGACGATCGAGGTCTACCGGAAAGAATGCTTCGGCGTACTCCTCGGCCAGAGTACGTCCGACCGAGTTCTTATCGATTTCGTGGTTCCATACCAGACGGCGAACCGGAAGTTCCGCGAGGTACACGTCGATCTGATGCGAAGTCAGCGGGTTGAGGAGGCCGTCAGGAGCACCTCGCGCTGGGATTGCGTGGGCGACTATCACTCGCACCCGATGTACGGTACCTTTCGAGCGACGACCACGCTGAGTAAGGTCGATAGAGATTTTTTTAAAGATGGACATATCGCCATCGTGGTGGCCATCAACGATTCGGCGCGGCAGCAGCGGTGGAACTACGTGCGGGGCGGCGGTGTGTCCGGCAGCATTAACGGATACAACATCCGCATTGCCGGATTCCATAAGGCGAACGGGACCATCGAGCGAGCGCCTATTCATTGCCCGTATGCCATCGGGTTTCAGGCCAAGGGGCTGAACGACAAGGAGTGAGTCGCCGCCATGGCCATGCGCTCCCACGCGCAGCTCAAGGCGCTCCTGGATGAGTTATATCACCGCTACAGCCGGCCCGTCTTTCTCTCGACCAGCGCTCTCAGTATTCCCCACCATTATGTAAGCCCAGAAGACCAGGAGATCGCCGCCTTTGTGACCGCCTCCCTTGCCTATGGCAATGTCAAGCAGATCCACCGCAGCGCCGAGACCGCGCTCGAGGCGATGGGAGGAAGCCCGGCCAGGTTCATCCGACGGTTCGATCCTGCTCGGGATCCGGCGCGATTTCGACATGTTGTTCACCGCTTCAATTCGGGTGTCGATCTTGCTCTACTTTGCTATTGGCTCCATCAGGCGATCGCAGCAGCAGGATCGCTTCAGGCCTTCTTTCTCAAGGGATACGATCCCACCCACGACGATATCGAGCCGGCCCTGACCAGCTTTGTTGAGCGGATGCTATCACTGGACGTCTCGCCTTTCTACTCATCGGGTACGCTTCCAGCAAAGGCCGGCGTCCGTTTCTTTTTTCCTTCGCCTGCCCAGGGAAGCGCCTGCAAGCGCCTCAATCTGTTCCTGCGCTGGATGGTGCGCCGCAGCGATGCGATCGATTTCGGCATCTGGACAGAGGTCTCGCCGGCAAAGCTGATCGTACCGCTCGACACGCATGTGGCGCGGATCGCCAGAGAGCTTGGCCTCACCAGGATCAAACAGCCCAACTGGCGAATGGCCAAAGAGGTGACAGAGCGGCTTCGCACCTTCGATCCTGATGATCCGGTGAAATACGACTTTGCCCTCTGCCGCCTCGGAGTCCTGAAGCAGCCGATCCCAGACCCCGGCCGCACGCGGTTATCCTGACGGGTCTGAGTCGGCTTTCAGATGCATGTCATGCTGGACGCCGAAGATGTAATCCTGTCAAATATAGGTAACATTTTCTCCCCTCCTTTCCCGCCGCTCGCGCGCCTTGACAGGCCCGCCCACCTATGACATTTTCTATTTGTGATGCAGCAGGTCGAGCAGCTTCAAGAAAAGGTTAAGAGCCTGCCGGACGCGCCGGGCGTCTATCTGTTCCGTGACGCGCGAGGCCATGTGCTCTATATCGGCAAGGCGCTGTCGCTGAGGAAGCGCGTCGCTTCCTACTTCACGGAGGCGACGGATACGCCAGAGCGGCCACTGATCCGGCCGATGGTGGAGCAGATCGCCGACCTGGAGTTCATCATCACGGCGAACGAGCTGGAGGCCCTCATCCTGGAAAGCAACCTGATCAAGAGCCATAAGCCGCGTTATAACATCCTCCTCAAAGACGATAAACATTACCCCTTCCTCAAGCTCGACCTGAACGACCCGTTCCCCTGGGTGCAGGTGGTCCGCCGGATCAAAGATGACGGCGCGCTCTATTACGGCCCGTACGTCCCGGCCACCGCGATGTGGGACGTCCTGGCCCTCGTGAACAAAACGATCCCCCTCCGTAAGTGCCGGTCAATCAAGGGACGACGGCTCTGTCTCGAATACCACCTGGGCCGCTGCATGGGACCCTGCGAAGGACTCATCAGCCAGCAGGCCTACGGCGAACTGGTGGACCAGACGCGGATGCTGCTGGACGGGAAGGATCAGGAGTTGATGAAGCGGCTCGAAGCACAGATGCAGCAGGCGGCCGAGGCGCTGGAATATGAGCGTGCCGCCAAGCATCGCGACCAGATTGCGTCGTTGCGCCAGGTATTTGAGCGTCAGCGCATCATCTCGCCAAGGGGTGAGGATCAGGATGTCTTCGGCCTGGCGGCGGAAGGGGGAGAGGCTCAGGTCCAGCTCTTCCTGATCCGGCGGGGTCGGCTGATCGGCCGCGAGGCTTTCGCCTTCGAGTTGAAAACTGAGACCGCAGGTGGTCTTCTGTCCTCGTTAATCGAACAATTCTACCTTCGCGCAAGAGACATCCCCCGCGAGATCCTGCTGTCCCACCCCGTGGAAGATGCGCCGCTTATCGGGTCGTGGCTTGCTTCCCGGGCGAATCGGCGGGTGGAACTGCTGGTCCCACGGCGTGGACGGAAGATGCGGCTGGTCCAAATGGCGCTGCGGAACGCCCAGGAGGCTCTTGCGCTCAGCCTTCGGTCATCGCAAAGCCGCGAGGCGGCGCTGAAGGAGTTGCAGACGGTACTGGACCTCCCGGCCCCGCCCAGGCGGATCGAGGCCTACGACATCTCAAACATCTCGGGGACGCTGGCGGTTGGGTCCCAGGTGGTCTGGGAGGAAGGCAAGGCAAAAAAGTCCGCCTACAAGCGGTACAAGATTAAGACAGTCCAGGGGCCGGACGACTTCGCCATGCTGGCCGAGGTGATACGGCGGCGGCTGCACAAGGCCGAGGAGGCGCCGCTTGCCGACCTTATGCTGCTCGACGGCGGCCGCGGTCAGCTCAACGCCGCGCTCGACGTGGCAAGGGAGTTGGGACTGCACACGCTGCCGATGGTGAGCCTGGCCAAGGAGGAGGAACTGATCTTTCACCCGGACAAGTCCGCGCCGATCGCGCTCCCGGAGCGGTCGCGGGCCAGGCAACTGCTTCAGCAGATCCGCGACGAGTCGCACCGCTTCGCCATCACCTACCATCGGGCGCTGCGGGGCAAGTCGGCCATCCGCTCCCTGCTGGACGACGTCCCCGGGATCGGGGCCAAGCGCCGGCGGGCACTGCTCACCAGGTTCGGGAGCCTCCGCCGTCTGCGGGAGGCCAGCATTGATGAGCTGCGGCAAGCCGCCGGGATTTCTGAGTCACTAGCCACCACCATTCATGATGTCGTCGGCGCCGTGAACGCGTAGGAGTAAGAGAGGCGAATCCCACACTCTCCCCTCGCCCCTCTGGGGAGAGGGTCAGGGTGAGGGGCACCGGAGGGTCACAGGGGTATCAGGAGGAGCGAATGTCACGTGAGGCGGTACACACTGAGAAAGCACCACAAGCCATCGGGCCTTACGAGCAGGCCATAAAATGCAATGGTCTGCTCTTCACGTCCGGCCAGATCGCGCTTGATCCAACCACCGGGACGCTGATCGAGGGGGATGTCTCGACTCAGACCCGCCAGGTCCTGGAAAATCTCAAGGCGGTCCTGGAGGCTGGGGGCAGCTCCCTCGACCGAGTCGTTAAGGCCACGGTCTACCTGACCGATCTGGGAAACTTTGCAAAGATGAATGAGGTCTACGCCGAGTATCTGGGTAAGGTAAAGCCGGCCCGCTCCACGGTCGGCGTGGCTACCCTCCCACGCGGCGCCAGCGTCGAAATCGACCTGGTAGCAACAACGCTGTAGCTTTCGGTTTTGCGCCTTCGCCCACAAGGCCGTGTCGGCTTGTCCTTTTTTCTTGACATTGATAATGACTATGGTAATAAGACCATAGTCATTAGATTGTTATAGCGGAGGCTTTACTGGCATGAAAACCGTCGTATCGAAGTCACACTTCAAACCCCGGGCTCTCGAATACTTCCGGCAGGTGCAGACAACCGGGCGGGCGCTTACTATTACTGATCACGGCAAACCGGTTCTGAAGGTCGTGCCCTACGCGGAGGATCCTGAAGCGTGGTTGAAGCCCCTCCGCCACAGCGTGCTGAGCTACAAGAGACCTACAGAACCGGTAGGCGAAGAAGACTGGGACGCCCTGCAGTGATCGTGCTGGACACGCACGTCTGGGTCTGGTGGGTCAGCGGCAGCACACCGCTTTCCTTCAAGGCGCGTCGAATCATCGACGAGAGCGTGCAGCAGAGCGCCATCTATCTGTCGTCGATAAGCGTCTGGGAAGTGGCCCAGCTTACCGCCAGAGGCCGCCTGCAACTGACCATGGGGGTGGTCGACTGGGTAGCCAAGTCCGAGGCCCTGCCGTTTGTCCACTTCGTACCCGTGGATAACACCATTGCCCTCAAATCGGTCCAGTTGCCCGACCCGCTCCATTCGGATCCTGCAGATCGGATCATCATCGCCACCGCGCTCACCCTGGGCTTTCCCCTGGCCACCCGCGATGAGAGGATCGCCCGCTATCCTCATATTCGGACCATTTGGTAACGGACCTCGAAGCGCGCGTCAAGATGATTCTTGAAGCCGCATGCTCCGCATAACCCGAGGCAGGTGCGGTCTGGCCGGGAGCTTTGCCCAAACAGTCGCGCGCTCAGCGACGGGTTCATATAGTTATTGGCGTGCCTCGTGGAGTCGCCCGAAGTTCTCCACAACGTACTTCAAGTACCGATCTTTACAGTGCTCCTCGACTGCGCCAGTCTGCTTGTTCCGCCTCTTCCCGTTGAACCACAGACTCCGTTTGCCCTTGTTCTTGCCTGACTTGTTTTGGACGGACTCAGCGATGAATTCCGTTGAACTGAGCCCAAACATTGCAGTTAAAAAAGCATCGTTTTGTCCGTGACCCTTTGGTATCGTGGGGTTCGCTCACCAACCACGTACACAATGGAGGGACAAAACGATGCAGGCACAGGTTACCCCGTTGGATGGCTCCAAAGCAATCGGAATCACCTTCACCGACAAACCCGTGACGGCCTTTGGGGGCGTGGCGCTTTTCGTCGCCTTCGCCCAGCGGATCGGGCTGGCCGGCAAGCTCGCGGAGACGCTTCCGTTCGTCCTGACCTCGCCCAATGCGACCCCATCGCATCACATCGTCCTCGCGTTTCTCGCCGGCGTCTTGGCCGGGGCGCGCCGCTTTGCGCAACTCGCTGTCCTCCAAGCGGATGTCCCCGTCCAACAGCTCTTTGGCCTCCGTCGGTTCCCGAGTACGGCCACGTTCACCCGCTTCTTCCGACGGTTCACTCCGAAGGCGATCACCGAGACCTTCGAACCGCTGTGGACGTGGCATCTCGATCGACTGCCCGCGCAATCACAGGGCTACACCCTCGATCTGGACTCCAGCGTCGTGGAGCGCTACGGCACCCAAGAGGGGGCTCTGAAGGGCTATAACCCGAAGAAGCGCGGTCGCCCCTCGCATCACCCGCTCTTCGCGATGCTCGCGGAGGCGCGCTGTATTGCCCACGTCTGGCTGCGCAGCGGCAACACCGCCTCGGCCCGTGGAGCGACGGCCTTCCTCGCCGAGGCGCTGGCGCTGTGTGCCGGGCGAGTCACGCTCGCCCTCGTCCGAGCTGACAGCGGGTTCTTCGACAACGCGATCCTGACGGCCCTGGAGGCCGCCGAGTTGCCCTACGCCATCGTTGCGCGCTTCACGAGCCTGCTGCAGGCGGGCGTCTACGGCCTCACGTTTCAGCCCTTCGCGCCGGGCTTGGAGGTGGCCGAGCTGCAGTTTCAAGCGAAGCGATGGGTGCGAGCCAGACGGATCGTCGTCGTCCGAGAAGTGCTGGCGGTCCGTCCCGACGCCCGCGGTCGGGTCCTGCTCCAGGTGCCTGGCTACCGCTTCCACGCTGTCGTGACAACCCTTACGCTCGCGCCGGAGGAGGTCTGGCGGATCTACAATGGGCGAGCCGATAGCGAGAATCGGATCAAGGAACTCAAGCACGCCTTCGGGGCCGACGGGTTCTGCTCTCAGCGGTTCTCGGCGACCGAGGCGGTTCTGCGATTCCTCTGTCTGCTGCACAACCTGATCGGGGAGTTTCAGCGGCACCTCGGGCAGCGTCCGATCCGGACCCTGGCGACGCTCCGGACTACCCTCTTTGCGTGCGGGGCGATCCTGGGGGCAGCGGGACGACAGCCGATGCTCCGGCTCTCGCGCGCCAGACCGTGGCAGGCGACCTTCCTCGCACATCTCTCGCGCCTGCTCCCGAAGGACGCCAACTGCAATGCAGTTCCGGTGACAGAGGCTAAGATATGAGTTCAACTGCAATATTCCGG
>JAGWQH010000061.1 GCA_028870115.1 Candidatus Methylomirabilota bacterium | reverse complement strand
GAACAGACCCAACGCCGCCATCGCCCTGACTCCGACCATCTGAATCAAAAGAGCCAGGAGATAGGCCCGCAGCAGGGTAAGATCCCGTGCCAGCAGGATATCGCGGAACGTCGAGTTCATACAGAAGCGGCCGCGCTGCAGGGCGTACCCGAACGCCACCCCGGTGATGAGGCCCAGGCCCATCATCCGGACCATCGCTACACCGTTCGCGGCCTCAGTGATCACCGCCTGGCACTCCACAAAACTCGTGGTAATCGATCAGATCGGTGATGGTCGGATTGTCTCCGCAAACCGGGCAATCGGAGGCTCGCCGCACCTTGACCTGCCGAAACTCCATTCCCAACGAATCGAAGAAGAGGAGTCGCCCGGCCAGGGAGTCGCCGATCCCAAGTAACAGTTTAATCGCTTCGATCGCCTGGAGACTCCCGACGATACCGCACAGCACGCCAAGCACACCGGCCTCCTGACAGCTTGGGACCAGCCCTGGTGGCGGGGGCGCGGGGTATAGGCAGCGATAGCAGCCGTGACCGGGGACAAAGACCGTCACCTGGCCTTCGAACTTGAAGATAGACCCGTCCACGAGGGGTTTCTTCAGGAGTACACAGGCGTCGTTGACCAGGTATCGGGTCGGAAAATTGTCGCAGCCGTTCACCACCAGGTCATACTGGCTGATGACCTCCTTCGCGTTCGCCGAGGAGAGGACCGCTTGAATCGGCTCCACCTTCACGTCGGGATTTATCTGACCAATCGCCTCGACCGCCGAGACGACCTTCGGTCGTCCCACATCATCCATGTGATGGAGAATCTGTCGCTGCAGGTTGCTCAGGTCCACCACATCGGCATCAATAATGCCAAGGCGACCGACACCGGCAGCGGCCAGATAGAGGGCCGCAGGGGAGCCCAGACCGCCCGCCCCGACGAGCAACGCCGAACTGTTCAAGAGCTTGCGCTGCCCCTTCCCGCCCACCTCAGGGAGGATGATGTGACGACTGTACCGGCGGACCTGCTCTTCGTTGAAGGGTACGGCCCCCCCTGCCATGGCCGGGATCAAG
>JAGWQH010000060.1 GCA_028870115.1 Candidatus Methylomirabilota bacterium | reverse complement strand
TGATACTCAGGATCGGTTCGTGTGGATTTCGTGGTGGACGATTCAACACATCAGGCTCGGGCGGCTCAAGGGCAAGCGCAAGCCCCGGGAAGATGTCCGAGACCAGATTGATCCACAGCAACTGCATGGCGTTGAGCGGCTCACCTAATCCGACCGTCATGGAGGCAGACATGACAAGGAGTTCGCTGAGGTTGGTTGCCAGGAGAAAATGGACCGACTTCCGGATATTGTTATAGATCGTTCGACCATGACTGATCGCCACTATCATCGTCTCAAGATCGTCGTTTTCCAGCACCACATCCGCCACCTCCCTGGCAACATCCGTACCGGTGTGGCCCATAGCGATCCCAATATCGGCGGCTTTCAGGGCCGGCCCATCATTGATGCCATCCCCGGTCATCGCCACGACCCTTCCTGCTCTCTGAAGCGCTTGGACGATCTGAAGTTTATTGGCAGGGCTGACCCTCGAGAAGACGTGGACCTTCTTCGAGAGGGCCTCCATGACCTCGGGATCTACTGTCGCCAAGTGGGTAGAGTCCAGGATTTCGAGCGACCCGTCTCCACCTAGATTCAGTGACTTGCCTATGGCGTAGGCCGTGGGGCTTTGATCGCCGGTGATCATGACGGTATCGATCCCTGCCTGGTGGAACAGGGGGATTAACTCTTTGACCCCTTTCCTGATGGGATCAGCCATACCTACCAACCCCAGCCAGATCAGCCCATGTCCGGCATCGGACCCGTCCTCGGCATGATCGTGGTAGGCATATGCGATGCCCAGGACTCTGAGGGAATCACCAGCCATGCGTTCATTCTCGCCCTCGATCGTTGATCGGGCTTCTTCAGAAAGGGGAATCCGATGTCCGTCTTTCAGGTACCATTGACACATGTCCAGGACCTCTCGAGGACTACCCTTCACAGCCAGCAGTTGTGAAGAAGAACCAGAATGGTGGATGGTGGACATGTAGTTCCGATTCTCAGAACGTTGCGTGATCTTTGCCAGCGGATACCTCTCTCGGATTTTCGGTACATCGACCCCTGCGCTGATGGCCAGATGGACCAAGGCGTTCTCTGTGGGGGAGCCTGTCAAGG
>JAGWQH010000059.1 GCA_028870115.1 Candidatus Methylomirabilota bacterium | reverse complement strand
CCAGAACCTGCTGGCTCAGCATATGCGAGACGTGTGGGCAGGCCTTTGTCGTATTCGCGAGGCTTGGGGGGCGCAGGAGGTGCTGGTCCGTGAGTACAGCGCGCTTCAAAAGCAGTCGATCGACTATGGGGTGTTGGAACGGATGGAAAGAGGCGTCGCGATGGTCAGGGCCGATTTGGCCTGGGACGATCTGGGGGCCTGGGATGCGTTGGCCCGGGTGCAGCCCGTCGACGAAAGCGGTAATGTGATTGTAGGTGAGGTGCGGTCCCTGGACACCACCCAGTCGATCATCGTCTCAAACGGGCCGAGGGTGGCAACGGTTGGGCTGTCGGAGATGATTGTGGTGGCGTCTGCGGACGGCGTACTGGTCTGCCCCAAGGGGCGGGCCCAGGAGGTCAGAGGACTCGTGAGGAAGCCCTAATGCCTGCGCGGAGGGCGTTAATCACCGGCATTACGGGCCAGGACGGCTCCTATTTGACCGAGCTTCTCTTGCAGCGAGGATACACGGTGGACGGGATGGTGCGACGGTCAGGTGCCGAACCGTTCGACCGGATCGCGCACATGCTCGATCGGATCACCCTGCAGCCGGCAGACTTGCTCGACCAGGAGTCCCTGATCCATCTCATCAGAGAGGTCCGGCCTCACGAGATCTACAACCTCGCCTCGCAGTCGTTCGTCTCAACCTCCTGGGAGCAGGCTGTCTTCACAGCAGAGTGTACCGCCGTAGGTGTGACCCGCCTGCTGGAGGCGGTCCGCCTGGTGGATCCCGGGATCCGGTTCTACCAGGCCAGCACGAGCGAGATGTTCGGTAAGGCTCAGGAGGCGCCGCAGGACGAGCGGACGCCGTTCCATCCGAGAAGCCCGTACGGCGTGGCCAAGCTCTACGGCCATTGGATCACGGTCACCTACCGGGAACGCTACGGGCTCTTTGCCTGTTCCGGCATCCTGTTCAACCACGAGTCCCCCCGTCGGGGTAAGGAGTTTGTCACTCGGAAGGTGACCGATGGCGTCGCGCGGATCAAGCACGGCTTGGCGGCCGAGCTACGCCTTGGTAACCTGGATGCTCGTCGCGACTGGGGCTATGCCGGTGACTATGTCGAGGCGATGTG
>JAGWQH010000058.1 GCA_028870115.1 Candidatus Methylomirabilota bacterium | reverse complement strand
TCGGTCAAGGAATTGGTCGGCAAGAGCGTGGCCCTCGGCAAGCAAATCTCGTCGGATGTGGTGGTGATTATCAATAACCTCGAACACCCAGGCCGTCTGGCTGACCTCGTGGCCAGTCACCTGGATCTGAAGATGGAACAGGCCCAGGAGGTGCTGGAACTGTTCGATCCGGTCCAGCGTTTGAAGCGAGTCAGTGAGCTGCTGAGCAAGGAGCTCGAGGTGCTCGAGGTACAGCATCGAATCCAGAGCCAGGCTCGGGAAGAGATGGACAAGACGCATCGGGAGTACTACCTCCGAGAGCAGTTAAAGGCCATCCAGAAAGAGCTGGGCGAGACCGACGACCGCAATCAAGAGCTGAAGGAGTTGGAGCAGAAGATCCGGAAGGCCAAGATGCCTGAAGCGGTCGAGTCCGAGGCGAAAGCGCAGCTCGGTCGCCTCAGTCGGATGCACCCCGATGCGGCGGAGGCTTCCGTCATCCGGACGTATCTCGACTGGCTGATCGAGTTGCCGTGGAATCGGCCGACCAAGGACAAGCTGTCGATCAAGCAGGCATCCAAGATCCTCAACGAGGACCACTACGACCTCGAGAAGGTAAAGGAGAGGATCCTCGAGTACCTGGCCGTTCGCAAGCTGAAAAAGAAGATGAAGGGGCCGATCCTCTGCTTCGTCGGCCCGCCGGGGGTGGGGAAGACCTCCCTTGGCCGCTCTATCGCCCGCGCCCTGGGGCGCAAGTTCATCCGGATCTCGTTGGGCGGCGTTCGCGACGAGGCGGAGATCCGGGGGCACCGGCGGACGTATATCGGGGCGCTGCCCGGTCGCGTCATCCAGGGAATCAAACAGGCCGGATCGAATAATCCCGTCTTTATGATCGACGAGGTCGATAAGGTCGGGGCCGATTTTCGGGGCGACCCCTCCTCGGCCCTGCTGGAGGTGCTGGATCCTGAGCAGAACTACAGCTTCAGCGATCATTACCTGGGTGTTCCCTTTGATCTTTCCAACGTGATGTTCATCTGTACGGCCAACCTTGCCGACCCGATCATCTCGGCATTGCGCGATCGACTGGAGATTATCGATATCTCCGGGTACACCGAGGAGGAGAAACTCCATATCGCCAGGCGCTATCTCGTTCCCCGGCAGTATCGGGAACATGGGATCGACGAGAAGCATCTGCTGATCACCGACGAGGCGATCCTGAAGATGATCAACGAATATACCCGCGAGGCCGGGCTCCGGAACCTGGAGCGGGAAATAGCCGCCATCTGCCGGAAGGTGGCTCGCCTCGTCGCGGAAGGACAAAAGGGGCAGACCAAGGTGACGGCGGCGGTTCTGCAACGGTTCCTGGGCGCGCCGAAGTTTCTGGCCGATCCGGAACAGGAGGCCGACGAGATCGGCGTCGCCACGGGCCTCGCGTGGACGCAGACAGGTGGGGAGATCATCTACATCGAATGCAGCATCCTGCGTGGCAAGGGCAGCCTCTCCCTTACAGGGCATCTGGGTGAGGTGATGAAGGAGTCGGCCCAGGCGGCGCTGAGCTATGCGCGGTCGCGGTCTGCCGATCTGGGGATCAAGGATGAGGTATTCACCAAGTATGACATCCATGTCCACGTTCCGGCCGGCGCGATCCCCAAGGATGGCCCGTCAGCCGGCATCACGATGGCTGTTGCGCTGCTGTCCGCCCTGACTAAGGTCCCTGTGAGGCGGGACGTGGCGATGACCGGCGAGGTGACCCTTCGCGGCAAGGTCCTGCCGGTCGGCGGGATCAAGGAAAAGGCGTTGGCGGCGCGAAGAATGGGGATTCACACGGTGGTGATCCCGGCGAGGAATGATAAGGATGTCAAAGAACTCCCTGCCAATGTCAAGCGGGGTATGGAGTTTGTATTTGTGGATCATATGGACCAAGTGCTCGAAATCGCCCTGACCAAGCGGACACGGGCCAAGCGGCGCCTCGCGGTGGCCCTCAGCGCCAAGCGTGGGGCGTCTCCTTCGACGGGGCTCAGGGCATACGCGCCGAGGCATGGGGATCTCGGTCCCCCCGTACGGGAGACGCAGTCCGATGTCTGATACCGGAACGGTCCGAATCGTTCCCTTGGGAGGCCTGGGGGAGATCGGATTGAACATGATGGTCGTCGAAGCAGCGGACGACCTGCTGGTGATCGATGCCGGGTTGATGTTCCCGGACGAGGAGATGTTCGGGATCGACCACGTCATCCCGGATATGAGCTATCTGTTTGTGCATCGGGAGAAGATACGGGCCGTGCTGCTCACGCATGGCCACGAGGATCATACCGGCGCGCTCCCTTACCTGCTGAACGAGATCAAGGTTCCGGTCTATGGTACCCGTCTCTCACTGGGGTTGGCGGCGGAAAAACTGAAGGAGGCGAATCTTCTGGTCGATGCCGACCTCAAGGTCGTTCGTCCTCGCGATCGTCTTCAGTTCGGTCTCTTTGAGGTCGAGTTCCTTCAGATCTGCCACAGTATTCCCGATGGCGTAGCACTGGCTATCGGGACCCCCAGTGGCATGATTGTACATACCGGCGATTTCAAATTCGATCAGAGCCCGGTAGATATCCAACTCACCGATTACCGGCGGCTTGCCGAACTCGGGGATGCCGGCGTGCTGGCCCTGCTCTCGGACAGCACGAATGCGGGCCGGGATGGATTCACGCCTTCAGAGCAGGTGGTGGGGCGGGCCTTCGACGCCATCTTTCGGGAGGCTCAGGGGCGCGTGATCGTGGCCTGCTTCGCCTCCAACATCCATCGCATCCAACAGATTTTCGATGCGGCCGCCGCCATGGGAAAGCGGGTGGCGGTGTGCGGGAAGAGCATGGTGGCCAATACGCGGATTGCAGCGGAGTTGGGGCGCCTCCGGATCCCCGATGACACGCTCGTGAGCCTGGACGAGTTGGAGCGCCTGCCGGTTGGCCAACGGGTGATCGTGACTACCGGGAGCCAGGGCGAACCGCTCTCCGCCATCGCCAGAATGGCTGTTGCGGAGCACAAACAGGTCCAGGTGTCGCCCGGCGATACCGTTATCTTCTCGGCGCGCGTCATCCCCGGCAACGAAAAATCGATTGCTCGAACGATTAACGGCCTCTACCGGCAAGGCGCTCGTGTCATCACCGAGGAGACGGCGGAGGTTCACGTCTCGGGGCATGCCAGTCGGGAAGAACTGAAGCTGATGCTGAATCTGACCCGTCCCACCTTCTTTGTGCCGATCCATGGAGAGTACCGCCATCTGCGCCTGCACGCCCATCTGGCACACGAAGTCGGGGTGCCTGAAGCACGGACCCTCGTGATCGAGGACGGCGATATCCTGGAGTTCGATGGCGCCGGCGCCCGGATCGCAGGCAGGGCGCCTGTCGGTCGGATCTTTGTCGATGGGAAGGGGATCGGCGATGTCGGGGACGCTGTCATTCACGACCGGCAGCGGCTGGCGCAGGAGGGGGTCGTAGTCGTAGTTCTTGCCGTCGATCACCAGTGCCGTAAGCTGGTGACAGGACCCCAGATCATCTGCAGCGGGTTCGTCCATGCACAGGATTCGAAAGCGCTTGCGGATGGCCTCAAAGTTCTGGTCTGCTCCGTACTGGAGAGTGCCTCTGAAGAGGAACGGGCCGATCTGCGCCTTATCGAGCAGCGGATCAAGACGGTGGCCAAGAAGCAATTGCAGAAGGAGATCGAACGGCGGCCAATGATCCTGCCGGTGATCATGGAGGTGTAATGAAGGAGGCGGGTGATGGCGACTGAAGGCATGCCGGAGTCGATGTCGACCCAAGGGGAGCCGCGTGGAGGAGATCGATCCCCGGGGACCCAGATCCTCACACATCCCAAGACGCACGAGGTGTTGGGTATCCTCGGGATCGCCGTAGCGCTTTTCCTGCTGGCAAGCCTGTTGTCCTACGATTTCCTCGATCCCTCGTTCTTCAACTCCGGAGGGGGTCCCGGGCATCAGGTGCACAATTATGGCGGGCGATGGGGGGCGGAGCTTGCCGGTGATCTTCTGGAGTTGTTGGGTATCGGCGCACTCGCCTTACCATTCTTTCTTGTTCTGTTCAGTTGGCGGTTTCTCAGTGCGAAGGCTACTCCCAGTATTATCTGGAAGCTGGTCGGGTGCGTCCTGCTGCTGGCGAGTCTGGGGTTGCTGGCCCAACTCTTCGCCAGGACGGGGCTGCTTGGCGGCGGAACCTGGGAACGCCCGGGCGGCTTTGTCGGCGAGGAGCTGCATCGGATCTTCAGTCCGCTGGTGGGCCGCGTAGGCCTGCCGTTGCTGGGACTCACGACCTTCGTCCTCGGTGTGGTGTGTCTGAGCAGTCGGCCGCTTTCTGGCCTCTCCCTTGGGTGCCGGAATGTGATCGAGCGGGTAGCGGCTCGCGTGAAGGAACGGCGAGCGGCGAAGGCGCAACTGCCGGGCCGGATCCGGCCGCCCTATACCCCTCCCGCGGATGAAGAACCTGAGGTTGAGAGCCGATCGACTCCCATCGTGGTGGTCGAGCCTATGCAAGTAGGGGCGGTTCGTGAACCGGCCCTGCGCCAACTTGAACCGTCGACAACTGATGATCTTACCCCCCAGGGGTCCTTTCCTTTTGCGATTCCGAGAGAGGGTTTTCAGACTCCGCCGCTCTCGTTGCTCGATCTGCCGACAGCGGCGGAGAGCGGGCTCTCCGATGAGGAGCGAGAGACCAACGCACAGATCCTTGAGCGCAAGCTGCTGGACTTCGGGGTCGAAGGGAGGGTCACGCAGGCGCAGCCCGGGCCGGTCATCACCCGCTACGAGATCGAACCCGGGCCCGGGATCAAGATCAACCGGATTGTGGCCTTGGCTGACGATTTGGCGTTGGCCCTACGGGCGCTCAGTGTGCGCGTCGTGGCGCCGATTCCCGGGAAAGCGGTGGTCGGCGTGGAGATCCCGAATCGTCGTCGCGCGCTGGTACACCTGCGCGAAGTACTGGCGTCCAGGGCATTCGAAGGGTCTGCTGCACACCTGCCCCTTGCCTTAGGGAAGGATATTGCCGGCGAGCCCTATGTGGTTGATCTGGGGCAGATGCCACACCTGCTCATTGCCGGGGCGACTGGTTCCGGCAAAAGCGTATGCCTCAATGCGCTCATTGTCAGCCTGCTGTATAAGGCCACAGCAGAACGTATACGTCTGTTACTGATCGATCCGAAGCGGGTGGAGCTCTCCGTGTATGATGGGACGCCGCATTTGGCTGAACGCGTCGTATGCGATCCGAAGGAGGCGGCGAAGCGGCTTCAGCGCCTTGTGATCCATATGGAAGGGCGATATAAACTGTTTGCCAGGCTCGGGGCCAGAAATATTGTCAGCTACAATCGGCTGATTCGAATTGCTAAGCGGGAAGGAGGCGGCGAGGTCTTTCAACCGCTCCCCTACCTGGTGGTGGTTATAGACGAACTGGCCGACCTGATGCTGACCGCTGCCGCCGACGTTGAGCGGGCCATCGCCAGGCTGGCGCAGATGGCCCGGGCGGTAGGCATCCATCTGATCGTGGCAACGCAGCGCCCTTCGGTCGATGTGATTACCGGGATCATCAAGGCCAATTTTCCGGCCAGACTCGCATTTCAGGTCTCTTCGAAGGTCGATTCCCGAACGATCCTCGATATGAATGGCGCCGAGCAACTGTTGGGCGATGGCGATATGCTGTTCATTCCACCCTCGAGTTCAAAGCCGCACCGAATTCATGGATCGTTCGTATCCGATATCGAGATTAAGCGTGTGGTCGACTTTCTGAAAGCGCAGGGGAAGGCCGAGGAGTTTCCGTGGTCGCTGCTGCCGGCCGAGGAGGAGCAGGAATCGGCAGGGAATGAAGACGACGAGTTGTACCGACAGGCGGTTGACCTTGTCGTTGCCACCCGTCAGGCTTCGATCTCCTTGATTCAGCGACGACTCAGAATCGGGTTCAACCGGGCGGCGCGCATGATCGAGCGGATGGAGCACGAACGGATTGTCAGTCGCGTTGAAGGGGGTGCGCCGCGGGAGGTCCTCGTTGAACAACGGAATCCGTAGTAGGGGCGACCAGCCGGTCGCCCCGACGGCGTGTGAGGTGCGGCGCTTGAAGTGCAAGATATCCAGTGTAGCGTTAGTTCTACTAGGTACGATCGTCTTAGGTAGCCCGCTCGCGTCCTTCTCTGGCTCCGCATCGGCTCCTGCGACCGCGCTCACAGCAGATGAGGTGGCAGACAAGGTTCAGGTAACCTACCAGGGATTTTCGGATCTTCAGGGGAGCTTCCTTCAGCGCGCCACGAACAGGCTGAGCGGGATGACCCAGGAGGCGTCAGGTCGGCTCTTCCTCAAGTGGCCGGGGAGGATGCGCTGGGAGTATGAGAAGCCGGAATCGAGACTGTTTCTGATCGACGGCAAGACCCTCTGGAGCTATAGTCCATCCGAGCGACAAGCCATGGCACAGGATGTGAGCGGCGTGCTCACGACGAGCCCCATCGGAATTCTGTTCGGGATGAGCAGCCTCCGGCGAGACTTCCAGGTCCGGCCTGTCGTTCACGCGGGGACCAGGGACAGTTCGGAGTCCCTCCTGGAGTTGACGCCCAAGGGGAAGGGCCTGTCCTTCAAGCGGGTGATCCTGGGGGTAGATCGGGAAAGCTTCCTCATTCAGCGACTGACGGTGTTTGATCTGTACGGCAACACGACGACGGTCGAGCTATCCAGACAGAAGGTCAACAGCGATCTGAAGGACGAGCTGTTTCAGTTCTCGCCACCGCCAGGGACGGATGTCGTGGCCCCCCTAAAGCCGTCTGTTCCGTAAACCAAAAGGAGATCGCGCATGGCCAATGAAGTGTCCTTTGATATCAGCTCAACGGTTGATCTGCAGGAGGTCGATAACGCCGTCCAGCAGGTGATGAAAGAGATCCAGCAGCGGTTCGATTTCAAAGGGAGCGCCTGTCGCGTCGCGCGGGACGATCAAGGTCTCCTGCTCTACGCCGACGATGCCTACAAGCTCAAGGCTGTGGCAGAGCTGCTGGAATCGAAGCTGGTACGGCGAAAGGTGTCTCTCAAGGCCCTTGTCTACGAAGCCCCGGAGTCGGCGGCGAAAGGGACCATTCGACAGCGGGCAACCCTCCAGCAGGGTATCTCCGCCGATAAGGCGAAGGAGATTACTAAGGCGATCAGGGCACTTGGTCTGAAGGTAGTCGCACAGATTCAGAGCGACCAGATACGGGTTTCGGCAAAGAGTAAAGACGATCTGCAGGCGGTTATCCAGGCGCTTCGAGCCGGCGATTTCGGCATCGACCTGCAGTTCGGCAACTATCGGTAACGTGAACGTCTGACACCCGGTTTCTCCTTGTGCGGCATACGAAATCGTGTGATATTCGTGACGTGGAAAGGTGTTATCTGCCTTGAGTGACAGCATGCCTGAACGTCGTGAAGCTGAGAGCAAGATGATCCTCATTATCGGAGACGGTGTCGATTCAGAACTCCGACTCCGTGAACTGCTCACGCGGCGAGGATTTTCGGTTCTGCAGGTCCCATCTAACCAGAAGTCGCTGGATCTTCTTACCGCCGATCGCGCCGAGCTGGTGGTCTTGGATATCGGGTCCTACGTTGCGCTGCAGCAGCGGGCTGATCGCCTGGCGGCGGTCAATCGATTGACCCGGGTGATTGGTGCCTCATTCGATCTCAGTGAGGTCTATCAAACATTTGCCGCAGAGGTGGGACGCCTGATTCATTACGATCGGATGACCCTCGCACTACAGAATGATACGGGTCTGGAGTTGAGGGTGCTTCGACTGGCGCCAGACCAGCCTGTCGCCGGGTGGCCTGAAGGCCTCTCTGGTAGGGGGGAAGGGACCGGTATCGGGTGGGTCATGTCTCAGCGACGCCCTCATATCGAGCAGGATCTGGCCGAATCGAAGCAATTCATGGAGGATAAGGCGCTGCTTAAGGGGGGAATTCGGTCCTGCATTCGCCTTCCCCTTATCGTGAAAGGAGAGGTGATCGGCGGTCTCTGTATGGATAGCATGACACCTCATCGGTATGGAGAGCAGGAGATCGAGCTTCTGCTGCCTCTGAGTGAGCAGTTGGCTATCGCCATCGAAACCGGTCGTCTGTTTCAAGAGACCAACAGGTTGGCAATAACCGATGAGTTAACCGATCTCTTTAACCATCGCCAGTTCTATCGCCAACTCGATCAGGAGTTCAGGCGAACTCAGCGGTACGATCACCCGCTCTCACTGATCATGCTGGATATCGATCTCTTCAAGCAGTATAACGACCTCAACGGTCACCTGGCCGGCGATGAGGCGCTTCGCCTGATTGCTGCCCGGTTAAAAAACAGCACGAGGGGCGTTGATACTGTTGCGCGATACGGAGGAGACGAGTTCGGCATTATCCTTCCGGAAACCGATCCGCGGCAGGCCTGGGTGCAGGCGGAACGGATCCGCTCTGTCGTGGAGCGCGACCTTCCGGGTGGACAGGGGACGCCTGAGCGCAACAGGCTTACCGTGAGCCTCGGCGTGGCGTGCCTCAGACCGGACATGAGCAAGGTTGAAGACCTGGTCCGGGTGGCGGACGAGGCGCTGTATCGCGCGAAGGCTGCCGGTGGTAACCGGACTTCGGTGTCTAAGTCGTGTGATCCGCCGTGCCCTTCGACAGATCCAGGACAAAGACGCTGAGGTCTCCAGGATCCCGAGGCCAGACGGCGGCTGCCGAACAGCCCGCTGGAGCGGGTCATGCAGTGGAGCATGAGGTGCGGGCTGAGATTCTCACGATTGGAACAGAGTTACTTCTGGGCCAGACCATCGATACCAATTCAGCTTCCATCGGCGAAGCGCTTGCGGCAGCGGGGATTGAGGTATGTTGGAAGAGTACGGTCGGCGATCACGAGGCTCGAATCAGGGAAGCGCTGCGTACCGCGCTCGCGCGATCCGAGATTGTGATCACGACGGGCGGTCTTGGTCCGACGGAGGACGATCTGACCTGTCGCGCCATTACCACTGAACTGCGTCGGCCGTTGATCCTCGATCAGACAATTCTGGAGTCGATCCGCCGCCGGTTTGCCGAGCGGGCCCTCGTCATGTCTAAGAACAACGAGCGTCAGGCCATGATCCCGGAAGGCGCGACGGTGTTGTCGAACCCCCATGGGACTGCTCCGGGCCTGCTCATTCACGTGGAGGACGGGCAGGTCGTGGTGGCGATGCCTGGCGTTCCCTCGGAGATGCGGGCGATGCTCAACGAGCAGGTGATCCCACGTCTTCGCAAGGCGTTCGGTGTGAAGTCGAGGATCCGCTCGCGTACCCTGAAAGCATGCGGCATCACGGAATCGGAGATCGATGAGGCCATCGCTGACCTGACCCGCGCCTCACGAAACCCAACGATCGCGCTGCTCGCCTACCCGGGAGAGATCCATATCCGGCTAACCGTGAAGAGCGAGTCGGAGACGGAGGGCGACCGATTGCTCGACGATCTTGAGACCACGATTCGCACGCGGCTGGGGGAGTTCCTCTTCGGGCAGGACGAGGAGCGACTCGAGGAGGTCGTAGGACAGCTCTTACTCGATGCAAAGGTGACCGTGGCCGTTGCCGAGTCATGCACCGGCGGGTTGGTATGTCACCGGCTGACCAATCTTCCGGGCAGCTCTACCTATTTTGTTCGTGGCGAGGTGGTCTACAGCAACGAGGCCAAAGAGCGTCTGCTCGGGGTACCGCGTGAGTTGATCGCAGCGCATGGCGCCGTCAGCCGCCCCGTTGCCCTGGCGATGGCTGTCGGGATGCGGCAGGTCGCTGGAACGGATCTGGCGCTAGGCATTACCGGTATTGCCGGGCCGGGTGGCGGCACCGCCACAAAACCGGTGGGTCTGACTTATATCGCTATGGCCTCACACGACGGCGTCACCTGCCGTGAGTACCGATTTTTGGGCAACCGGAAGACCAATAAGCTGCTCGCCTCCCAGAAGGCGCTCGACATCCTTCGCCGACACCTGCTGTCGTACCGCCATGCCGGACAGAACTGACTTTCAGCCTGTCTCAACGATTCGCGCTTTTATCGCCGTCAATCTGGATCCTGGCCTCAAAGCAGCTCTAGCCATGGTGCAGGACAGGCTCAAGGCTACCGGAGCCGACGTCGGATGGGTGCGGCCGGAAAACCTCCACCTCACGCTCAAATTCCTGGGGCAGGTTGAGGAGGATCGCCTCGACGCCATTGGGAAGGCAGTTGCTCAAGCGGCCGCCGGCTGTGGTCCGGTTCACCTGGTCTTTCAGTGTCTTGGCGCCTTTCCCCGGCCCCGCGAGGCCCGGGTCGTCTGGATGGGGCTGTCCCACGGTGCGGAGACGCTGGCAGCGCTTCAGGCAAGAATCGAGGCGGGGCTTGAGTCGCTCGGATTTGCGCGGGAGGCGCGTCCGTTCACTGCGCATCTGACGCTCGGTCGGGTGCGGGGTCCCGCGCACCGAGAGCAGTTGGCCCGAGCGCTCACTGGGGCGACCGCCGAGGCGCTGGGCGAGATGGTGCTCGACCGGATCGAGCTGATGAAAAGCGACCTGAGCGCTTCAGGCGCCCGCTACTCCATCCTGCAAAGCTTCCCGCTTGGCTGAGACCCCTTACCGCAGCGCAGTCCCGCGCAAAAGTACTTTCCAGCGCTCATCCTGATAGGGTATAATTCACATTCTAGCTTGTGTTCTTGAAAAGATCTCAACCGATAAGGGGAAATAAGGGGGAGACACGGCGATGCCGGCACAGCCGATGACAGTGCAGATCATCGATCAGATCAGGCCGATGATCTTCGATCTCGCCACCTGCTACCGCAAGACGCTTCGCGGTTGCCGCTACGCGGATATTCGCGTGCAGGTTGATGAAGGACAAGCGGCTGCGGCGGAGAACGGCGGGAGTAAGCACAGCACCAGGGACTATGGCTTTGCGGTCGGCATTCGCGCCTTATCCGGTAACGGGATGATCGCGCCGGGCTATTTCGGGCAATCGCTTGGCGCGGCCGACCTGGGCAGCCTGGACCGGGTCGTCAAGGAAGGACTCCGCCACGCGCATCATCGCGCCCTGGCCAACGCCGAGCGAAAGGCGGCAGCCCGGGTGGAGTTCGGCCCCATAGCCGACGCTCTGGGCAGCACAACCCTCGCCCCCATCGACATCCATCAGGATACCGTCCCCGCTCAGTTCGAGATCGACCCGCGCTCCGTCCCGCTGGACGAGCTCGTTGCACTGACGACTGAGATCTCCAAGAGCACCCTCGTACTCGATCCTCATGTCAAGTACACGTTTATCTCGGCCTTTACCCTGTTGACCCGGGAGTTGTTCTGCAGTTCCGAGGGGGCTAACATCGATCAGACCTTTGCCATGACCCAGGGGACCTGCTTTATCGTAGCCCACGGTAAGTCCGACACGCAGGAGCTGTACGATTACATGGGCCACCAGCGCGGCTGGGAGGTCTTAACCCAGGGAGCGCACGAGGAGTCCATTCGATTCCCGGATTTCCGAACCTTCTGTGCCAATCTCACGAAAGACGCGGCCAGCCTGTGCAATGCCAGGCCGCTTAAAGCCACCGATCACGAGGTCGTGGTGGTTACCGACCCTCACTACAACACCCTGACGGCGCACGAGATTGTCGGCCATCCGACTGAGCTGGACCGCGCGTTGAAATTGGAGACCTCCTACGCAGGCCGGAGCTGGCTGTTTCAGAACCTCCATGAGCATCAACTGGGCCAATCGATCGCCTCGCCTCTCGTCTCAGCCTTCTCCGATCCCTCCCTTCCCGGGTATGGCTACTATAAGTACGACCACGAGGGGACACCGGCCACGCGTGTGACGCACATCGACCGCGGCATCTTCACCGGCTTTATGAATAGTCGGCAGACTGCTGCCATTCTGGGCATTCCTCCGAATGGGTCGTATAAGGCAACCGATGCCTCGCTGGTCCCATTGATCCGAATGTCGAATACGGTGTTCGGTCCAGGCGAACGGGATCCCCAGGAGATTATCCGGGAGATCCCCCACGGCTACTACCTCGTGGGGCACCGGACTCCCTCGATCTCTGAATCGCGTGAGAACTTCCGAATCTCCGCGATGAAGGTCTACGAGATCAAGCAGGGACAGATTGGAGAGCTGTTCTGTAACGGCGGGATCATGGCCGATACCAAGGACTATCTGATGAAGGTGGATGCAGTGGGGAAGGACTTCCGCCTCTACCCGATCCCCAATTGCGGTAAGGGCCAGCCGATGCAG
>JAGWQH010000057.1 GCA_028870115.1 Candidatus Methylomirabilota bacterium | reverse complement strand
TTGCTTTGGAGCCATCCAACGGGGTAACCTGTGCCTGCATCGTTTTGTCCCTCCATTGTGTACGTGGTTGGTGAGCAAACCCCACGATACCAAAGGGTCACGGACAAAACGATGCTTTTTTAACTGCAATGTTTGGGTCAACTGCTCCGCATGGACCATTTTTCCCCGCGCCGCCTCAAGCACCTCTTCAGCCTCCTTCACCATCGCCGTGATCTTCGCGGTGATGTATCGCTCGATGGTGGGCTCCAGGTTCTGCACCCGCTGTTGAAAGCCTCGCTCCAGTTCCGTTCGGCTCGCCTCAATCGCCTCTCTGCTCTCCTCGTAGATGCTCATGTCAGCCTGTGCCAGGTGGTATGACTCGAAACGTCGGCGTCGGCTCGGGTCTAGGGCGTCAAGGTTTTCAAGCTCCGTCTTTACCCGAGTGACTTCCCGCTGCCGTTCCGCTAGTGCTGCCGCGTACCCCGTCTGGATGCCTTGAACGTCCTCGATACCGCGCCGGATGTCGTCAACCAGGGGCAAAACGCGCTGCTCGATGTCCTCGAGAGCGTGAAAGCTGTCTCCAAAGCGGAGGTCGCCCAACCAGCGAGCCACCCGCTGTACGACTTCAGCGCGGGGGCGGGCCAGCGCATCGCGCAATCGATCTTGCCGTTCACGAAGCTTCTCTTCGAGTGTTAACTCTACCATGCCTCTCCTCTCTTTTTTCATCGTGTACTCGTTGCGGAGGTTTGCGGCGCTTGATCTTGCGAAAGCTACTCTCGGGCCTCACGCCTTTGAGCCAGGACGCCAAGCTGCTCCCGCGCCTCATCGGCTTCCCTCGGTCAGATGCAGTTCGTCTTTTCCACAAAAGGGGCACCGACTTTTCTCCTGATACCAGCGCCTCGCCTCGACTTCCAGGGTGCGCCAGGCTGTGTCTGCTCCCACTTGGTTTTCAATCCGGTCGATCTCTTGGTGCAATGACTGGAAGGTCGCCATCGGCTCTTCGGTTTCTGATAATGTCCAGTAACGCCGGTACAGGTCGGTCAGCACATCGCACGCTTGAAGTAGCGCCACCACCTCCGCCTTGTGGGTGCTCAATCTCGCCTTCAGTTCTGACGGAACCTGGGGCCTCCCAGTCGCTTGCAGCCTGCCATCCGGAAGAGAGGTCAAGGTGACGCCAGCCGTTCGCGCCTCTTGAATCAGCTCCGCCGCCATCATAGGACACACACCTCCTCACGTAGGTCGCTTAGGCCATTTTCGGGGTTTCTATCCGTAACATGCGTAACATTCCTTTGTTTCTCAATACTTAGGTCGCTTTTCGTATGCGTAACATCGGGGGTTTGTAACACATTGAATTTAGGGCCTAAGTCATTGTTTTTATTAGGTTGTAACGGATGTAACACATTAGAATCTTGAAAGTAGCGGGAACAAGCATCATCGAAGGCATGCCCTTCGTATCCGCGAAAGGTATCGTTGCCAACCCGCTCCACTTTCGGTCGTATCCCGAACGGCTTTAAGAGCTTCGCCAGCCCGCGGGGTGTGATAGGCTTCCCTCCTTTGTTCCATTCTGGCCAGGGCCTCCCTTCGATCTTCACCAGCTCACCGATCAAGTCGGTAGTAGCCAGTCGGTCAACACCTCGGTCTTTGAAGATCGTGACGGTATCTCCAATCAACAACGCGCCCATGCCGTCGGCCTCGGGGTCCCGTTCTCCGCCGGACAAGATCAGCGCCGCATCTCGCGCTCGGGCGGCCCAGTCGCCGCCCGCTAGTGTCCCGTCCCGTACAACACTTGACAATACAAGATGACTTGTGATCTAATGATGCATGTTCACTCGGGTGCCTGCTCTGACGCTAAATGCTCCCCAGAAGCAACAGTTGGACACCGTGGTCCGCGCAGGAACGACAACGCAGCGGGTGGCGCGCCGGTGTCAGGTGATCCTGCTGGCCAGTCAAGGCGTCTCCAACTACGCCATCGCGCAGCAAACCGGGCTGTCCCGGCCGACCGTAATGGCGACGCGCGTGGCCTTCAGCCATGGGGGGATCGCGGCCATGCAGCAGCGGCCACAGCGCCACCGGACGGGGCCGGTATGCACCCCGGCGGTGGAGCAGCGGATTCTGGACACGACACTGAAGATGCGATCGCCGCATGGGACCCACTGGAGTGTCCGCACGCTGGCCCGGTACCTGGGTCTCTCACGTATGATGATCCAACGCGTCTGGCAACGCCACGCGATCCAGCCCCACCGAGTCGAGCGGTTCAAGCTCTCCACGGATCCACAGTTCGAAGAGCGCGTGCGCGACATCGTGGGCCTCTATCTCAACCCGCCGGAGCGTGCGTTGGTCCTGTGCGTGGACGAGAAGAGCCAAATCCAAGCGCTGGATCGCACGGCGCCTCTCTTGCCGCTACACCCCGGATGGCCGGAACGGCAAACCCACGATTACAAACGCTATGGGACCACCACGCTATTTGCGGCCTTCAACATTCTCACCGGCAAGGTCATTGGGAGCTGCCAGCCGCGCCACCGCGGCAAAGAGTTCGTGAAGTTCCTCGACCAGTTGGAACACGACGTGCCGTCGGACCTGGAGGTGCACCTCATCGTAGACAACTACAGTACGCACAAAAGCGCCGCTGTGCAGCGGTGGCTGAAGCCCAAGCGCCGCCGCCGCTTCCAGTTCCACTTCACCCCGACCAGCAGTTCGTGGCTCAACCAAGTGGAGCGGTGGTTCGCCCTCATCACCGATCGGATGATCCGGCGCGGCACCTTTCGCAGCGTGGCGGAGTTGGAGCACGCAATCTACCAGTGGTTGGCGCACTGGAACAACGAACCCCAGCCATTCGTCTGGACCGCCCGTGCCGACGTAATCCTCGAGAAGGTGCGTCGCTGTCAAGAATTAGCTGGGACGGAACACTAGGTCCGCAATGGCGAGCAGGGGCCGCCAGTTATCAGCCGCGCGATCATTCAGGCTATCGGGGACAGCAGGGTCCGCGTCTCGAAGCTCCTCAATATGGTCTAGCGCCCACCGCGCCGACTTCTGGCAGAGGGGGGCCAGGGCCTCAAGCTGCTTGAGTCGAAACCGTTGCGCCTGCTCGCCGGAGGTCTTGCGCTTCATGGGAATGACAATCGACCGATCCTCGATGGTTCCTGGGGGCTTGCCGATCATGGCGAGTACCTTCGGACAGAAGACCTTAAAGATTCGAGGCTCAAACTCCTCGCCCACTGTACGCACTACCCCAGCCGTCCGCGTATGGCCCGCATTCAGTACGCCGCGCAATTCCTCCGACATGGTTAAAAACGTGTCACCCTCGTCGATCAGCAGACTCGGGGTAAATTGCTCGATGCAACGAAACAGCGCCGCCGGAGTGATGTTGGCGACAGGAAGGGCCTTTGGGAGTAAACCGGAGAGCAGATTCAAGAGAGTCGATTTCCCGCACCGCATGGTCGCACTCACAACCGCTAGGATAGGCGTCACCGCGAAGGCCGCCAAGCAGTACGCATGTAGGACCCACAGCGCAATCGCCGTTGCTGCGCCTCGGGGAAGAATGACGAATCGGGTGAGGGTGCTCTCGATCTCCTCCAGGAGCGCCGCACCGTCTACGGACTCCGGCCAGGGCTCAGGGCCGGCCAGAGTGAGCGGTTGCGCTCCGCCCTCATCGGTCGAACCGCTTGCAAGCGCCCAGGCCGCGTCAACCAGCTTTGCCGGGCCTTCTACCTTTTTGGCTTTTAGGATCGACAACGCCTCTTGTCTGAGCGTTGCACGCTTCAACCCATCGACTCCAGCCAGCGACCCGACAACCAGCCGTAACGCCGCCTCGACGCCTGCTGCTGGCGGTGACTCAGCCAGCGCTCGGAGAGGGGCCAGGGGGTCGCTGTTGCTGTTGGTGTTGCCATTCACCGCATCCTTGGTCGCATCCTTGGCCGAGAAGTCCCTCACCATCCGCCGGATCTTCGCCTGTCCCTTCGCGTCGCCGGGAGGTGTGCATTGACTGAGGAAACCAAGGAGCATCGCCTCCACCTCTTCGACTGGCCTCCCGATCCCGAGGAAGTGACCCGCAATTTGTGTCGCTACGTCGTAGCGTGTGCCACTGGGTGCACCTTGCAGCAATGCCAGCCAGTCCCCCTGTGTCCGTCGCTCCTGTCCGTTGCCGTTCGCCTTCGCCGTGAGCATCGTCAGCAACCAAGCCGGCGGTTCAGCAATCGCTACGTCATTCGGGTGGCTCGATGCTTCCCACACATACCGCTGACCGCTCTCATGGAGACTTTCGGGGGCCACGATATAGCCACCATCACTCTTAATGTCCAAGCCAGAACCGAGCACACCTGAGCCTGATTTGATTGGGTAGCCTGGGTACTTGAAGAGCTTGTGAAACCCACCGCCGCCCGTTTGACTTTCAACCGTTGAAGGCAGCTCGCCGTGTTGCGCCTCAAGCTCCCGGAGAGTATCGTCGCCGCCGTGCCTGGGGTCCACATCGACGACAAAAAACCCGCTCGCTTTGCCGGTGGCAATCCCGATATTCGCGTCAGGCCATCGCGTCCACCAGTGCGTGATTGTCAGTTCGACCGTTGACGCATAGGTGAATCCGCCCGCAATCCTCGGGTGTTTTCCAGCACTCTTTTCACAGTCATCATCTTTGCATGTACAGCGTCCGTCAATGATGGTGTGGAGCGGGAAGACCGGCCAGCCGCGGCGGGCAAGGTCTAGCGCCGACTCAAGCATTGTTGCCGTCGCCGCGCCGGTCATCGTCGCCCCTCACCGGGTAGCCGTTCGCGCCCTTCCCGGATCAGCTTCTCGATGTCGCTTTCTGAGAACGTGAGCCGCCTTCCGATCCGTACCGCCGCCAGCCCAAGTCGAACCCGATACCGTCGATCCGCCAGGGACCGTGGAGAAACCGAGAGCCGTTCCGCCGTCTTCTCGATAGAGACCTGCTTCGTGTGCTGCATCGCATGTACTCCTTTCCCGAAAAACAACAAAGGCGTAAAGCATCTTCGCTCTACGCCTATCTTCGCTGAGGAACAGCGTGCAGGAATCCGTCGAAAGAGAGGGGGTTTTATTTACCAGTTCTCTCCTTTTTTCCAAGCGCCTTGTACTTCTCAATCGAATACTCTGATAGCCCAAAGAGTTCCGCCGTCCGCTTCAGGGCTAACCTTGCTGGGGTGTTGCTCCCGCCTTTCCAGTCTTTGAGCTGCACAAGGTCCTCTTTGGGAATCGTGAAGGTGGGAGAGGGAAGCAGCGGCAGCTTCCCTTTGACGGGCGTATACGGTCCAGCAGGGGTGACGTGAGTGGGGCAGGGTCCAGTATCCGGCCAGTAGCCACGGGGAAGCTGCACCGTCGGGGGCTCCTTCCCTTGCTTGACGGCTTGGTAGGCGGCCAGCATATCACGATACACGCGGGCCACGTCGGAAGGAGCAGGAGAACACTTGTTCCCTCGCAGGTCCGGCAGCAGCGCCTTGGCCAGCATCTCTAGTCCCGCCTTGGCCTCCCGCTGTTGCTTAGGGGTACGGGCATGGACCATGCGGAAGCGAAGCACGCGGATCGCCATGACTACCTGGGGGGTCTTGAGATAGTCCGGGTCCCGTTGAATCAGCTCAGCCAAGGCCCCGATGTCCCCCTGTCCCCCGCGCTGTTCCAGCCGTTTATGCTCCGGGTCATCTCCTTCGGGGAAAGCAACGTCCCTCAATGCATGTAGCAGGGAACACCAGTCGGAGGTCCATGCGTCTTGCTTCACTGGAGCAGCCTCTATAGCCGCTTGTAGCCGTGTGGCCAGGGTCCGCGCCTTCTGTTCAGGAGTCGGGGGGTCGGAAACGGGGATCGTGGGGTCGGTCTTTCGTCTCGGCATGGCTCCCTCCTGTCGAAGCGCCTGAAGGTGACCCGGCCAGGTCGGTCAGGATGCCGACTTTTCCCGTCGTCACGGTAGGCCGGGTGTGTGTGTGATCAGCTTAGCACGTTTCTCTCATCCGCCCTCTCGCGCCGTGTGCCCCAGCGTAGCTAATGGTCTTGTGAATCCCCCCGGAGAAGAAAAATTTGCGCGGAGCCAAGCGAACTTTTTGGGTAGGGGGTCAAGCGTTCGAGAAGTGGGGGTATGGGGGGCACGTGTAGAAAACGCCAGAAAAAGTCAGTGTACATCCCAGTGTACATTCCAGGTCTATTTTGGTCGTTTTCCATCGTAGCCTAGCATGGTTCGTGCCAAGCGTCTAAGTGTGCGTGACTACAGGATTATTCAGCGTTTTCATGCAGATAGGAAGAGGGGTGGTGACCCGTCCGGGACTCGAACCCGGGACTCCCTGCTTAAAAGGCAGGAGCTCTGCCAACTGAGCTAACGGGTCGTCATGCAGAGAACTTGCGGCGCGATAATCCAGAGAAAACTTAGCGTGTCAGCCCCCACTGCCGCAAGGCCGGCGTCGAGCGAAGGATCGTCTGGTCCCGCCGGGGCCCTGTGGAGATGAGCCCTGCCTTAACCCCTGTCAGCCCCTCAATCCGCTCGATATAGGCCCGGCAGTTGGCCGGCAGGCGCTTGTATGAGGTGATGCCGGCAATGCTCTGGTTCCAGCCGGGTACCTCTTCATAGATCGGCTCACACGCCTGCAGGAGACCGGTCTCATTCGGAAATTCCCCAAGAATCGCACCGTTGCATTGATAGCTCGTACAGATCCGGATTGAGTCACAGGCATCCAGGACGTCCAGTTTCATAAGGGCGAGGGCCGAGAGGCCGTTGATCCTGGCGCTGTACCTGACAGCCACGGCATCGAACCAGCCGCAGCGCCTCGGCCGCCCCGTCGTGGCTCCGAACTCCTGCCCGCGCGTCTGTAGCATCTGACCGATTGCATCCGTAAGCTCCGTCGGCATCGGACCCTCGCCGACGCGCGTCGTATAGGCTTTGGTCACGCCGAGGACGCCGTCGATCGTGAGCGGACTCACCCCAATCCCGGTGCAGGCGCCTCCGGCCGTGGCGCTCGATGAGGTGACGTAGGGGTAGGTCCCGAGATCGACGTCCAGGAGGGTCCCCTGCGCCCCCTCAAACAGGACGCTCTTCCCAGCTTTGATCAGATCGTAAATGACGAGGGAGCTGTCCACCACGAAGCCGCGAATGCGCTCGAACTGCTCAAGTTGCTCCGCCGCCATTTTTTCGTGATCGAGTTCCTGCAGCTCCCGATGCCCGGGAAACTGAGCTCGCTTCTCTTCAAGATTACTGCGGAGGCGCTCCTTGAAGAGGTCACGGTCGGTCAGATCGCCCACCCGGATCCCTGTCCTCGCCATCTTATCGACATAGGCCGGACCGATCCCGCGTCGGGTAGTCCCGATCTGCCGACCCTCTCGGAGCCGCTCCTGTTCAGCATCCAGTATCGTATGGTAGGGGAGCACCAGATGCGCGTTTTTGCTGATAAAGAAGTTCTCCTCGATCTT
>JAGWQH010000056.1 GCA_028870115.1 Candidatus Methylomirabilota bacterium | reverse complement strand
TCTCAGGGAGCGGCTCGGTCATCACCTCTGTAAGCTTGGCCTCCATGGCGTCGTTCAGGCTCTCAGGCAACGCCAGCGTCACTAACCCTGCGCCAATTCGAAGCGCTGAAAGGGCGCACATCGCCGCTGCGCCGGTCTTGCCCGACGAACCGGCCAGGACCAGGACGTGACCATACGTCCCTTTGTGGGCATTCGGGTCGCGTAGCGGAAGCACCCTTACCAGATCCTCAGCCTGCACGAGCGAGACATCGAGAAGCGGATCGGTGAGCAGTTGCCTTGGCAGGCCGATGTCTACCGTCACGACCCGACCGGCGCAGGAGGCCGCCGGATAGAGGATCAAGGCCCGCTTCGGCAGACCGAAGGTGACAGTGAGGACCGCGTTGATGCTCGGTCCGGGGATGATCCCCTCATCACTGTTCAGGCCGGAGGGGATATCGAGGGCCACGATCGGCTTACCGGATCGGTTAAGCAGCTCGATAGCCTCGCCCAAGAGACCCTTGGCAGGCCCAGTCGTCCCAGTTCCCAGGATGGCGTCCACGACGACGTCTGCTCGCTCAATCGTTCCCTGAATTACCTCGAGATCCTGACTGATCGCCACTTCATGGATCGGTACGCCTAATTTTCGAATAATCTCGAGATTCGTCCGGGCATCCCCCTTGACCTCCGTCTGCCGGGCCAGCAGAAACACCTCGACCGAGATCCTGCGGTCGAAGAGGTGACGCGCTACAACAAACCCATCACCGCCGTTGTTACCCTTACCACAGACCACGGCGACGCGGCTTCGCGTCAGGTGCGGGAACACGCGCTCCAACTCCAGAACCGCCTGAAGTCCGGCGTTCTCCATCAGCAGCAGCGACGGGATGGCGTACTCCTCCGTCGCCCGTCGATCAAGCCGGCGCATCTGGCTCGCCGTCACAACGCTCACGGCCATCATCCCCTCCTCGTCGCGCACTCCCTATCTGCCGTCAGTAGCCACAACACAGGCCATCGCGTAGTCGCCATCGTGTGTGAGACTCACCAGCATCTGCGTAATCCCAAGGCGGGCCGCAACCTCTCGGGCGCAGCCCGACAGGACCACGCTGGACGGCTCACGCCCGCCTCCCACGATCTGTACATCCTGCCACACCACCCCTTGCCCCCATCCAGTGCAAAGCGCTTTAAAGGCCGCCTCCTTCGCCGCAAAGCGGGCCGCGAGATGTCGCCCGGGGGACCGGTGGCTTCTGAAGCGCGCCTGTTCCCCCGCCGTGAAAAGGCGATCGAGCAGACGGGTGCCGTGACGCGCGACGGCGCGTTCGAATCGTCCGATCTGTACGGCGTCGATGCCGATCCCGATCACCATCACCGTCCCCCCGCACCGCCTATCCCCATCGCCGCGAGCATCTCGTGGATCGCCCGTTCCAGACCTACAAGAACGGCCCTGGCGATGATACTG